>NZ_JBEZND010000007.1:0-229718 GCF_040706415.1 Streptomyces sp. NPDC048106
CAGCAGGTGCGCGATGCGGGCCGGTCCCCACCGGCGCAGGACGCGGATCTTGATGATGCGGCGCTCGGTGCGGGTCGGGGTACGGCGGGGGCTGGAGTGCGGGCGGGAGGAGCGGTCGCGCATACCTGCCTCGCCGAGCTGCCGGTAGCGGTCGGCCCATCGCTGGGCCGTGGTCGGCGAGACCTGGAAGCGTTCGGCGGCCCGGCGCAGGGGCCAGCCGTCCTCGACCACGCAGCGGGCCAGACGCAGGCGACCGGTCTCGGTCAGGGGTGCATTACGGTGGACCACGAGGGCCTTTCTGGTTGGTGTAGACGTCGCAATCCACACCGAACCGGAAGGGCCCTCACCCGTTCAAGATCCCTCAGCCGAGACCTGGCTCACCCGTCCACAACCTCCCCGGACAGAACAGCTAGTGCTGCGACCGGGATGGTTCACCGTGTTGCGGCTCGCGGTGGCGGGTGCCGGGCCGGTTGGATGTGAGGCGACGACGACCCGTCCGACAGGTGGAGGTGCGGTGGCAGAGCCCGTTCGAGTCCGCAGACTGTCCGATCAGGAGGGCCAGCGACTGCAGCAGATCGTGCGCCGGGGTAGCACCAACTCGGTGCGCTACCGGCGCGCGATGATGCTGCTGGCCTCGGCAGGCGGGAACCGAGTGCCGGTGATCGCCAAGCTGGTGCAGGCCGATGAGGACACAGTGCGCGACGTGATCCACCGGTTCAACGAGATCGGGCTGGCCTGCCTGGACCCTCGATGGGCGGGAGGCCGTCCCCGCCTGCTCAGCCCTGACGACGAAGATTTCGTCGTGGCGACGGCCACCACCCGCCCAGCGAAACTCGGCCAGCCCTTCACCCGCTGGTCGTTACGCAAGCTCGCCGCCTACCTGCGCCGTGTCCACGGGCGGCTAATCCGCATCGGCCGCGAGGCCCTGCGCTGCCTGCTCGCCCGCCGCGGCATCACCTTCCAGCGGACCAAAACGTGGAAGGAGTCCACCGATCCCGAGCGCGACAGCAAGCTGGACCGCATCGAGCATGTCCTGGAGCATTTCCCCGACCGCACCTTCGCATTCGACGAGTTCGGCCCGCTGGGCATCCGCCCCACCGGCGGGTCCTGCTGGGCCGGACAAGGCCACCCCGACCGGGTCCCGGCGACCTATCACCGTACCCACGGAGTCACCTACTTCCACGGCTGCTACTCGGTCGGTGACGACACACTCTGGGGCGTCAACCGCCGCCGCAAAGGCGCGGCCAATACCCTCGCGGCCCTGAAGTCGATCCGGGCCGCCCGCCCGGACGGCGCCCCGATCTACGTGATCCTCGACAACCTCTCCGCACACAAGGGCGCCAAGATCCGCGCCTGGGCCCGGAAAAACCGGGTCGAGCTGTGCTTCACCCCGACCAACGCCTCCTGGGCCAACCCCATCGAGGCTCACTTCGGACCGCTGAGGCAGTTCACCCTGGCCAACTCCCACCATCCGAACCACACCGTCCAGACCCGGGCCCTGCACGACTACCTGCGCTGGCGCAACGCCAACGCCCGCCATCCCGACGTGCTGGCCGCCCAACGCCGCGAACGCGCCCGGATCCGCAGCGAGAAAGGCATCCGCTGGGGCGGTCGCCCCCTCGCGGCCTGACCCGATCAGTAAGGCCCCCGGGGCCGCCGGGGCGCGGTCAACGTGCGTTGTTCGGTGTCCAGCGAAGGGTCATGTCGGGCAGATTCTCCATGTTCCGGCGGCCGTCGCTGGTGTCGAGGACAGTGAAGCCGTGACGTTCGTAGAATGCGCGGGCATCGGTGTTCTGCTCAAAGACGTGCAGGGACACGCCGTCAGGGCTGTGCCGTCTGACCTCGTCGAGCAGTAGCGTGCCGATGCCTTGGCGGCGGACGTCCGGCCGCAGATAGAGGTGTTCGAGCATGTCACCCTCAAGGGCGGCATAGCCGAGGATCTCCGCATCGCGCACCGCCACCCACAGGCGGCATGTCTTGAGCAGAACGTCCTCGATCCACCGGGTGACCTGGTCGTGACTGCGCTTTTGCGGGGGCAGGTACGGCATCGCCGCCACTCGCGAGGCCATGTGGATGCGTGCGATCACCGCCGCGTCTGCCGCATCAGCGAGCCGGATCTCTGTCACGCCAACATCGCTCATGGCCGGCGAATCTACAAGACCAGCCGAGACGCAGCCAACGGATAACCCGGTGAACCATCCCGGTCACAGCACTAGATCGGGACAAACACCGTTGCCCGCGCCCCGGATCCGGCCGTAACCTCACCATCCACTCCCGCTCAACAGGGCACCCAGCACGTGAAGTTGCCACGTTTTCGCAGGTCACGTCGGAGTTGCGGTAGAGCGTAGTCCGGAGGCGCGGTCTAGACTCCCTGTCATGGACGACGACTCGCGGTCGGCCCGGCTCGCTGCCGGAAAGTACCTGCTCATCACCAGCTACCGCAGGAACGGCACTCCGGTCGCCACCCCGGTGTGGGTGGTCCGGGACGGCGGGAGTCTCGGCGTCTGGACGGCCGCCGACAGCTTCAAGGTCAAGCGCATCCGCAACCGCGCGGACATCCTCGCCGGCCCCTGCGACCTGCGCGGCAACCCCACCGGCGACCAGCTCCCCGCCACCGCCGAGATCGCCGACCCGGCCACCACCGCCCGCTACCGCACCCTGATCGCCCGCAAGTATGGCCTCCTCGGCCGCCTCACCCTCCTGGGCAGCCGGCTGCGGCGCGGTGTGGACGGCACGGTCGGCATCCGGGTGACCCTCGGCGACTGACGGGGAGCGGGCGTGCGGGTCGCTCAGGTCCAGGCCCGGTACGGCTCGTCCACCAGCTGGAAGACCGGCTCGCCGCGCACCGGGTCCTTGGTGGTCGACAGCCGCACCCGGTCACCGCTGTGGATGCCGACCGGCGGGCCCATGACGCGGCCCCGTACGACGAAGCCCTCGGCCATCTCGATCAGCGAGACGTTGCGCGCCGCCGGGGTGTTGCGGTGCACGACCGAGGAGTGGCGGACGGTGCCGGTCCCCTCGCTGCGCTCGGTGCACAGCTCGCTGCCCTGGCACACCGGGCACAGCAGCCGGTGGTACATCGCGGTCCCGCACCAGGTGCAGCGCTGGAAGAGGATGGCGTCCCTGGACTCCGCGGGGACGGGATCGAGCACGCCCGCCGCGGAGCCGGCCGCCGGATGCGGGGCGCTCGCTGAGTGGTGGTACATCCTGGTCAACTCCCTGCACTCGGCCGGAATCCCGCGTGCGCGTCCCGTGCACGCGTGCGCCCGGCGGCCCGACCGCCGCGCACGACCGACAGGGTATGGCACTCAGTGTCATGCGTAAAGGTACTGGGTGCCGCAAAAATGAACCCGAGGCCACCGGGGCGACCAGGGCGCGGCACACTCAGCCGCGATCCAGTGCCGTCTCCAGCTCCTGCACCACCCGCCACAGCGGCGCGTCCCGGCGCGTGACGAGGACCAGCACGTCGTCCGGGCGAGGGGAGCCCTCGTCGTCCGGCGCGGACTCGCGCCCTACCAGGACAGGGCCGTCCACCGGGTCGGCAGGGCTCCCGAACTCCCGCTGCACGTAGTCGAGAGCGTGGTCCACCGCCGCGACCGCGTCGCCCTTGCCGTCCGAACGCAGCCAGGAGCGCAGGGCGTTGTTGTGCGCGGCGACCACCGAGGCCGCGATCACATCGGCCCGCAGTGTCCCGTCGGGGCGCCCCGCGAACCGGCCGCGCAGGTACTCGGCCATCGCGCGCTCGTAGCGCCACACCACCGACAGCTCGGACGCCCGCAGGCCCGGCACCTTCCGGGTGAGGCGGTAGCGCTGCACCGAGAACTCCGGGTTCTCCGTGTACATGTGCAGCACCATCCGGGCCGCGTCGCACACCCGCCGCACCGGCTCGCCCTCCTCGCCGTCCGCCGCGAGGAAGGCGGTCATGCCGGCGAGGCAGCGCTCGTGGTCGGGGAAGACCACGTCCTCCTTGGCGGGGAAGTAGCGGAAGAAGGAACGCCGGCCGACCCCGGCCAGGGACACGATGTCGTCCACCGTGGTCTGTTCGTAGCCGTGTTCCGAGAAGAGCCGGAAGGCCGCCGCGACCAGGGCGTCCCGCATCGGCGGTTTCGCGGCCGGCGCCGCGCTGCTGGACCTCATGGACGGGAACGTAGCATCCGGAGCAGCTTGGTGACACTCAGTGCAGCAACTGGCAGGGATGTGAGGGAACTGAGTGCTGTGTGAGGGGGCGTTCGCAACTCCTGGCCCGCCGGGTCAGGAGTCCAGCCAGTCGGTGATCTCGCCGGTGTGCTCGCCGAGGCGGGGCGGGCGCCGGTCGTAGCGGGGCGGGGTGCGGGACAGGGAGATCGGGTTGGCGACGAGATCCAGGGCGGCTCCGTCGCCGCCGTCCACCGAGGCCCGCGGCGCCAGGCCGAGCCGGTCGGCGAGGGCGAAGGCCTGCGCGAGGTCGTTGACCGGGCCGCAGGGGACACCGAGGGGCGTGAGGTGCTCGAACCACTCGGCGGCGGTCCGGCGCGCGAGCGACTCGCCCAGTTTCCCGGCCAGTTCGTCGACGTGGGCCACCCGGTCGGCGTTGGTGGCGAAGCGCGCGTCCTCGGCCAGCTCGGGCGCGCCGATGCCGTGGCAGAGCGCCGCGAACTGGCGGTCGTTCCCGACGGCGATCACCAGCGGCTGGTCCTTGGCCCGGTACACCTCGTAGGGGGCGATGGAGGGGTGCCGGTTGCCCATGATGCCCGGCACCCGGCCGGCCAGGGTGTATCCGGCGGACTGGTTGACCAGGCTCGACAGCAGGGTGGTCAGCAGATCGACCTCGATGAGCTGTCCCTCGCCGGTCGCGTCCCGGTGCCGCAGCGCGGCCAGCACGCCGACCGCGGCGTGCAGCCCGGTGAGCACGTCCACCAGCGCCACCCCGGTCTTCACCGGCTCCCCGGGCGCGGGTCCGGTGACGCTCATCAGCCCGCCCACGGCCTGGATCAGCAGGTCGTACCCGGGCAGCGCGGCCCCCGGCCCGGACCCGAAGCCGGTGATCGAGCAGTACACGATGCCCGGATTGGCGGCGCGCACCTCGTCGTAGCCGAGTCCGTACTTGCGCAGCGTCCCCGGCCGGAAGTTCTCGAACAGCACATCGGCGCGGCGCGCCAGTTCGGCGGCCCGGCGCCGGTCGGCCTCCTCGCGCAGATCGAGGGAGACCGAGCGCTTGTTGCGGTTGACGGACAGGAAGTAGGTGGCCTCGCCGTGCGCGTGCGGCGGGCCCCACGCCCGGGTGTCGTCACCGCCCGCCGGATGCTCCACCTTGATCACGTCGGCGCCCAGGTCGGCGAGGAGCATCGTCGCGTAGGGCGCGGCGAGCACCCGCCCGAAGTCGGCGACGAGGACGCCGCCCAGCGGCAGCGGGTTGGCGGCGCTCATGACTTCGTCCCTCCGGAGGCGTGCGGATGACCGGGGGTCCTAGGGCCTCTCGTCTGGATCATGCCGGGCTCGCGGGCTCTGGCATCGCTCCCTGATCCGGCCTGATCCAGACGAAAGGCCCTGGGCCGCCGGACCGATCCGGTCCGCGTCGCTCCACCGCCTGCGATGGGCCGCAAATCGCCACTCCTTTCGGCACGCCTGCGCACGCCGTGGTGTACCGGGGCGCGCGGGCCTGGCTGGGCCGCCATTGTGGGGGCGGCCGGCCCCTGGGCGCACTGGACGAAATGGCCTGCTCGCAGGGGTGGGGATGCGCCGATCTGTCGATGGTGCCGCGCCACCTGCGCCCTCCAGTCCGGTCGCACCGACAACCCCGGCAGCGGCTCGGCCCGTACACGGGACAGACCGTGCCGGTCAGCCCCGCACCGGACGGCTCCGGCGGGTGCCCGCCCGGGCGGTCGGGCGCGCACGGTAGGGCGTAACCTTTCTGCGCCCGCCCCGCCGCCAGGCCGACCGCAGCGCCGCCCAAGGAGATCCGCATGCCCGCCGCTCGCCCCCGCCTTCTCTACGTCACCGACCTGGCGTACCCGGCCCGCGGGCGCCGCTACTGCGACGAGGACGTCTTCCTCACCTCCCGGCTGCGCGCCCACTTCGACCTCGCCCTGTGCCATCCGCTGGACGCGACGGCCCTGATGGACGGCTTCGACGCCGTCGTCGTCCGCAACAGCGGCCCCGTCCTCGGCTACCAGCGGGCCTACGACGCCTTCCGCGCACGCGCGCTGGAACGCGGGACCCAGGTCTACAACCCGCTCACCGGCAAGGCGGACATGGCCGGCAAGCAGTACCTCCTCGACCTGACCGCCGCCGGGTATCCGGTGATCCCGACCGTCGACCGGTTCGAGGACCTGCACCGGCTGCCGCCCGCGCAACGTTATGTGGTCAAGCCCCGGCTCGGCGCGGACTCCCTCGGCCTGCGCGTCGTCCCCGCCGCCCGCGTCGACGCGCACGCCGGGGACGACGTCCTGATACAGCCGCACGTCGACTTCGCCTACGAGGTGTCCTTCTACTTCGTGGACGACGACTTCCAGTACGCCCTGTACGCACCCGACCCGCGCCGCCGCTGGGAGCTGAAGCCGTACGCGGCGACCGCCGCCGACCTGGAGTTCGCCCGGCGCTTCGTCGACTGGAACGATCTCGGCCACGGCATCCAGCGCGTCGACGCCTGCCGCGCCCCGGACGGCGGCCTCCTGCTGGTCGAGCTGGAGGACCTCAACCCCTATCTGTCGCTGGAGGCACTCCCGGAGGCCGACAGGGACGCGTTCGTCGGCGCGTTCACGGCGTCCCTGAGCCGGTTCCTGGGCGGAGCGTTCGCCGCGGCCTGACGGCGCCTTCCCGCACGCGCGACGCGGCCGGCGGGACGATTCGTCCGGCGGGACGATTCGGGGGCGGCGCGCGGGGAACGCCGGTGCACGGGACGATGGGTGCGCGGAGATGATGGGCGCACGGGACGCTGGGTGCGCCGAGACGATGGGCGCGCGGAACCAGCGGCGCCCGGAACCATCGGTGCACGGGCACCCGGAGCGGCGGCGGACGGAGCGGAGCGTTATGGCGCGGGCGGAGGACGGCTTCCTGGGGCGGCTCAACCCCGACATGTGCGTGGTCACGGCCGCGGCCGGCGGCGCGCGGGCGGGCTGCCTGGTCGGCTTCGCCTCGCAGTGCTCCATCCAGCCGCCCCGGTACGCCGTGTGGCTGTCCAAGGCCAACCGCACCTACCGCGTCGCCCGCGCGGCGCACTGCCTCGCCGTGCACCTGCTCACCAGCGACCAGCGCGCCCTCGCGGAGCGCTTCGGCGGCCGGACCGGCGACGAGACCGACAAGTTCGCGGACCTCGCCTGGGCGCGGGGGCCGGGCGGCGCGGTCGTCCTCGGGGACGTGGCGGCCTGGTTCGTCGGCGGCATCGTGCACCGCGTCGACGGCGGCGACCACGTCGGCTTCGTGCTCGACCCCATGGAGTGGGGCGAGGGACGGCCGGGTGCCCTGATGCGGCTGTCCGACGCGGCCGGCATCGAGGCCGGTCACCCCGCGGACTGACCCCGCGCGAAACACCACGCCGCGAAGTGCCGGCCCCCGCCTACCGGCCCCCGCCTACCGGCCCCGGTCTACCGGCCCCCGGCCTCCCCGCCCCCGGCCTCCGCACTCCCGGGCTCCCCGATCCCCGCCTCCGACGCGTCCACCGCTTCCTCGGCACGGTCCCGCGACCGCGACGGCATCCGGATGTCCACCACGCACACATCGTCCCGCCGCTCGTCCGCCAGCATGGCCGCGAGCAGTGCCTCCAGGGACGCGGACACCCCGTCGCCGGAGGCGCGCACCGCCTCCGTGAGCCGGGCAAGGCCCGTGTCCAGCCCCTCACCGGGCCGCTCGACCAGGCCGTCGGTGTACAGCAGCAGCCGGTCCCCGGGCTCCAGGCGCAACTCCGCCGATTCATACGACGGGTTCGCGGTCGCGCCGAGCAACAGGCCGCCGGGGCGGTCGAGATAGCGCACCTCGCCACCGCGCACCAGCAGCGGCGGTGGATGACCGGCCTGGGCCCACTCCAGGAGCCGGCGGTCCGGGTGGTAGCGGGCCATGACCATGGTTGCCGTCATCTGGCTGTCCCGGGTGTGCAGCAGCAACTGGTTGAGCCGTGCCAGGGCGACCGTGAGCGAGGAGCCGGTGCTGACCATCCCCTTGGCGGTGAACCGCAGTTGGGCCATGGTGGCCACCGCGTCGATGCCGTGCCCCGCCACGTCACCGACCACGAACAGCGCGTCGTACTCGGGCAGTTCGATGGCGCTGAACCAGTCGCCCCCGACATGGATCCCGGCCTGCGCGGGCAGATAGGCGACTTCGACCCGTAGCCCGGCCAGCCGCACCGGCTTGCTGGGCAGGGGCAGCAGGGCGTGCTGGAGCCGGGCGGCGAGGGCGCGTTCGGCCTGGAGGATCCCGCGCTGGAGCAGCATGGTGCGCTCGCTCTTGACCAGGGCGAGTTCCGCGCTGCGCTGTGCGGTGAGGTCCTGCACGAAGCCGTGCACCTCGGCGGGGGTGCCGTCCGGCTCGCGCACGGCCTCGGCGACCATCCGCAGATGCCGTACGCCCCCGGGCACCTCGATGCGGAACGGCACGTCGAACGGCCGTCCCAGGCGCACGAGTCCCGCGATCGCGGCGGCCAGCGGATCCGCGTCCTGCGGCAGGGCCAGCTCCGGCAGCTTCTCCAGCTCCAGCGGTCCCTGTTCGGCGCCGCGCCCGAGGACCGCGTAGGTCTGCGCGGACCAGGAGATCTCCTGGGTGACCAGATTCCAGTTCGCCCAGCCGAGGTTGCCGAGCCGCTGCACGTCGGCCAGGCGCTGCTCCTGCCGGTCCAGGGTGTCGTGCCGCAGCCAGGACACCACCAGGCCCTCGCCCAGCGGAGCGGCCCGCACGGAGAAGGTGGCGGTCACGGCCACCCCGTCGCACACCTCCTGGTAGGCGAACGGCTCGCTCTCGAACGGCACCCCGCTCTCCAGCGTCTCCAGATAGCCCCGCCACAGCGGTTCGCCCGCCACGGACGGGTAGCTCTCCAGGATGCGCCGGCCGATCATGTCCCGGCCGGTACGGCCGGACACGTCGACCGCCTGCCGGGTGGCTGCGTCGATCCGGTAGTCCGCCACCTCACCGGCGGCGGTGCGCAGCGGGGTCAGCAGGATCGCGGCACCCGGCATCGTGTCGAACACCGCCCGCACGGTTTCGGCGACGCCCGGTACACCGGGGCCGGCCTCCCTCGCGGTGTCGAAGGCGCTCAGCCGTCCCGTGCACAACCGGGCCGCGGCGACGAGCAGCCGGCGCTCGCGCGGCTCGAACGGCCCGTCGTGCCGGCGCAGCACCCCCAGCGCGAACCGAGCGGTCCCCCCGGCCGGCAGGGGCAGCCACACCCGGCTCGGCCACCGCTCCGGCGGGTCCCCGATCAGCAGATGGAGGGTGCGGTCGGCGCGCAGGTCCTCCAGCCACAGCGGTTCGTCCGCCGCCAGGGCCTCGAACACGGGCACCCCGCTCAGCGGGGGCACGTGCCGCCACCGGGCGGCGAACAGCGCGTCGGTACCGGCATGTCCGACCAGTTCCAGACCGCCCTCGGCCCGCTGCTCGTACAGCAGCACGGCGTCGGCCCGCGCCTGGGGTGCCAGGTGGTCCAGGAGCCGCCCGGCCAGCTCGTGCGGGGAGCCGACCCGGATCAGGTCCCGGCCTATCCTCCCGAGCACCTCCGCCATCTCCGGGTCACCGGCGGCCGGGGCCGCGAGCGGGGCGGGCGCCGGGCGGGGCGGCGCGGGGGTCGGTGGTGCCTGGACCGGCGGTGCCTGGGGCGGCGGAAGGGAGCCCAGCGTGAGCCAGCACTGTTCGACCAGGGTGCGCCCGCTGACCTCGGCACGCCGGCGCAGCTCCTCGTGGGCGGCGTCCGGGGTGCACCCGGTGACCGCCATCAGGACACCCTTGGCCCGCTCGAGGACCGCCGACGTCGCGGCAAGGTCGCGCAGCCGCTCCAGCTCGGCGCGCTGGCGGGCCACGACCTGGGCCAACGCGGCGCTGTCGGCGCCGGTGCCGGGGTCGTCCATCGGGGGCACGGACTCGCTCGTCACGCGATGAGCATCGCACATTCGGGGGCGTTCGATCACTCGTCCGTGGGGACCGGAGGGCCCGGGCTCTCCACCCGCCCTTCCCAGGTGTCCCACCTGGGAAGGCGTGGGTCCGGGCGCGGAGCGCGTCAGCGGGGGGCCAGGGCCACGCTGACCGCGCGGACGCTGCGGGCGATGTGCTGGAGTTGCAGTACCTCGGCGGCGTACATCTTGATCGTGTGTTCGATGACCGACTCGGGCAGTCCGAGCGTCGGCAGTTCGGTCCGCGCCGTCTGCAGAGCGGTACGGGCCACCCGGATCTCCTCGTGGACCTGGATCTGGGCGTGCCGGGCGAGCAGCACGGGGTGCCGGATCAGCGCCGGATAGCTGGCATAGCGTGCGGGGATCAGCTCGCGCAGCCACTTGGCGGCCGAGCGCTCCCAGTCGTACGAGCCCGGGGTCTTGACCTGGCAGGGCCAGTCGGGGCTGATGCGCGTGCTGGTCAGGGGCATGATCACTTCCGGTCTGCGGCGTCGTGAGGGGTGGGCCGACGAGATGCGGGCGGCCCCGGCCTAGGGGGTGACCGGGGCCGCCCCCGGTGCGGCACAGGGGCGCCGCACCGCCGGACGTCCCGGACGCCGAGGGGTAGGCGACGGCGGCCGAGGGCGTCCGCGCGGGCGATCCGCCAGCAGAGTATTTATATATGCGGAGCCGTTTGCAAGACGTATGAAAACATTCATGCGGGAAATGGGGTGAAAAGTCCCGGTACAGGGGTGGGTAACCGCAAGATCTTCACGGGCGGGCGGCTCAGTCCCTGACGAAGAACTGGTGCTCGTCGGACACCTGCTCGTACTTCTCCAGCCGTGCCTGTGTCCGCTCCGGGTCCGCGTCGGTCATCGCCTGGAGCAGTGCCGCGGCCATCAGGCCGGGCGCCGCGTAGGAGTCGAAGACCAGCCGGGAGCCGGTGCCGGTGGCGAAGGTGACGTCGGCCTCGTCGGCCACCGGCCCGAGCGCGAGGTCGGTGATCAGTGCGACCTTCAGACCGGCGCGGTGCGCCACCCGGACCGCTTGCAGGGTCTCGTGCGAGTGCCGGGGCATGGCGAACGCCAGCACCCAGCTGCCGCCGGCCTCGCGGGACTGGAGCAGCGCGTCGTAGGCCACGCTGCCGCCCCGCGTCACCAGCCGTACATCGGGGTGGATACGACGTGCCGCGTACCCGAAGTACTCGGCCAGCGACTCCGAGATGCGCAGGCCCAGGACGGTCAGCGGGGTGGAGCGGGACAGCTCGCGGCCGATGTGGATCACTCGGTCGGGGTCGGCGAAGTCGCGGCGCAGGTTCTCCAGGTTCGCGATCTCGGCATCCACGGCCGCCTGGAGTTCGTTGGCGCGGTTCGCCTCGCCGGGCCCGCCGGCCAGGGTCTTCAGCGCGATCGACTGCAGCCGCTCGCGCAGCGCGGGGTAGCCGCTGAAGCCGACGGCACCGGCGAAGCGGGTCACGGACGGCTGGCTGACCCCGACCCGGTCCGCCAGCTCGGTGATCGACAGGAAGGCGGCCTCGGTGATGTGCTCGATCAGGTACTGGGCGATGCGGCGCTGCCCGGGCGACAGCCTGGGTCCGTCGAACATCTCCCTGAGCTGGGAGGTCGGGGCGGCCTCGGCCGCCGGCGTGGTCCTGCCCGAGGTGATCGCTGATGCCTGTGCGCGGGCCTGCTGCGGCGAGGGCACCGGTCCGTCTCCTTTGTCTCCCACGAGCACTCAACATAGCTCACCCAAGGCCGTGACCAGCGGGTTGGCGAGCAACCGAGCGCTCGGGCGCACCGGGCGGCGCCCCGGCCCGCCCCGGGAATTGGCCGGGCTCACCAGGGAGCGGCCGGGCCGGGGGTTCACGACGGCGACGGCAGCGCCTCCACCGGAACCAGCAGGTCCGCCCGCTCCCGCGTCGTCGCCACCAACTCGGCGTTGCGCTGGTCCGTGCCCAGCACCCAGGCGCGCGCCGCCGCGGGCTCCTTGCCGAACTCCTCGTGCCGGGCCACCAGTCGGCGGATCCGCTCCTCCTCGGGAAGCTCGCAGTACCACACCTCGTCCAGGCACGACCGCACCCGCGCCCACGAACCCTCCTCCAGGAGAAGGTAGTTGCCCTCGGTCACCACCAGTCGCGCGGTCGGCGGCACCGGGATCGCACCGGCGAGCGGCTGCTCCAGGACGCGTTCGAACCCGGGCGCGTACACGACCTCCTCGGTGTCCTCGCGCAGCCGCCGCAGCAGCGCCGCGTACCCGGCCGCGTCGAAGGTGTCCGGCGCGCCCTTGCGGTCGCGGCGCCCCAGCCGGTCGAGTTCGGCGTCGGCCAGGTGGAAGCCGTCCATGGGGACCTGGGCGGCCCACGGCGACCCACCGGCGTTCAGCGCGCGCACCAGATGCCCGGCCAGCGTGGACTTGCCCGCGCCGGGGCCGCCCGTGATGCCGAGCAGGGCGCGCCGGCCGTCACGGCAGAGGGCGCGGGCGCGGGCGAGGAGGTCGTCGAAGGTCGGGGACACAGGGGACACAGGGGACACAGGGGCGGTGGTCGGCGGCACACAGCAGAGTGTGTCACCCCGAAACCGGCGACTTTGTGGCGCGGGACACTCACTGGAGTGCCCTTCATGGGGAACAGTCCTCGGTATGACTCAGCTCGGTCTGCCCGACGACATCCAGGCGTGCCTCTTCGATCTCGACGGGGTCGTCACCAAGACGGCCGTGGTGCACGCGGCGGCGTGGAAGGAGACGTTCGACGCGTTCCTGCGCTCCCACGAGGGCGAACAGGCACGGCCGTTCGACGCGGTCGCCGACTACGACGAGTACGTCGACGGCCGCCCGCGTGCCGACGGGGTGCGCGCCTTCCTCGACTCGCGCGGCATCCGTCTGCCGCAGGGCACCCCGGACGACCCGCCGGGCGCCCTGACGGTGAACGGCCTCGGCAACCGGAAGAACGAGCTGCTCCTGGAGAAGATCCGCACCGGCGGCGTCGAGGCCTACGAGGGCACGCTGCGCTACCTGGAGGCGGTGCGGGCCGAGGGGCTGCGCACCGCGATCGTCTCCTCCAGCGCCAACTGCCGCGACGTGCTGCGGGCGGTGGGCGCCGAGCACTTCTTCGACGTGCGGATCGACGGCGTGGTGGCCGCCGAGCGGCACCTGCCGGGCAAGCCGCACCCCGACACCTTCCTCGCCGCCGCCCGCGACCTCGGGGTCGAACCGTCCCGGGCGGCCGTCTTCGAGGACGCGCTGGCCGGCATGGACGCGGGCCGCGCGGGCGGCTTCGGGTACGTCGTCGGCCTCGACCGGGTCGGCCAGGGCGACGCCCTGTACGCGCACGGCGCGAGCGTCGTCGTCAAGGACCTCGCCGAACTGGGGGGCGAGCGGTGATCACCCAGGGGTCGTACGCCGTCGAGCCGTGGGCCGTCCGGGAGACCGCCCTCGACCTCGACGTCCTCGCCCAGAGCGAGTCCGTGTTCGCGTTGTCCAACGGCCACGTCGGCTGGCGCGGCAACCTCGACGAGGGCGAACCGCACGGTCTGCCCGGCAGCTACCTCAACGGCGTGCACGAGGTGCACCCGCTGCCCTACGCGGAGGCCGGCTACGGCTACCCGGAGTCGGGCCAGACCGTCATCAACGTCACCAACGGCAAGATCCTGCGCCTGCTCGTGGACGACGAGCCGTTCGACCTGCGCTACGGCCGACTCACCGCCCACGAGCGGGTCCTCGACCTGCGCCGGGGGGTGCTGGAGCGCACCTGCGAGTGGACCTCCCCGGCCGGCTCCACGGTCCGGGTGCGCTCGACGCGGCTGGTCTCGCTCACCCAGCGCGCGGTCGCCGCCATAGCGTACGAGGTGGAGGCCGTCGACGCCCGCAGCCGGGTGGTGATCCAGTCCGAGCTGGTCGCCAACGAGAGCCTGCCCGGCTCCGACGGCGACCCGCGCGCCGCGACGGCCCTCCAGTCGCCCCTGGAACAGGAGGACCATTCCGCCTCGGACAGCAGGCTGCGCCTGGTGCACCGGACCCGGCGCAGCGGCCTGCGCGTCGCGGTCGCCGCCGACCACGTCGTCAGCGGGCCCGAGCGCACCACCACCCGCAGCGAGAGCGGCACCGACCTCGCCCGGCTGACCGTCACCTCGGTCCTGGAGCCCGGCCAGAGCCTGCGCGTGGAGAAACTGGTCGCCCACGGCTGGTCGGCCACCCGCTCGCTGCCCGCGATGGCCGACCAGGTCGACGCCGCGCTCGCGGCCGCCGCCCACGACGGCTGGCCCGGCCTGCTCGCCGACCAGCGGGCCTGCCTGGACGACTTCTGGGCGCGCGCCGACGTCGAGGTCACCGGCGACGAGGAGATCCAGCAGGCCGTCCGGTTCGCCCTGTTCCATGTGCTGCAGGCCGGGGCCCGCGCCGAGCGGCGCGCCATACCCGCCAAGGGCCTGACCGGGTCCGGCTACGACGGGCACGCCTTCTGGGACACCGAGATGTTCGTGCTGCCGGTGCTCACCCACACCGCGCCCGCGGCCGTCGCCGAGGCGCTGCGCTGGCGGTACGCCACCCTGGACGAGGCCCGCGAACGCGCGGCCCAACTGGGCCTCGCCGGGGCCGCGTTCCCCTGGCGGACCATCGCGGGCCCGGAAGGCTCGGCGTACTGGCCGGCCGGCACCGCCGCCTTCCATGTGAACGCCGGCATAGCCGACGCCGTCGTGCGCTACGTCGAGGCCACCGGCGACACCGCCTTCGAACGCGAGGCCGGGGTCGAACTGCTGGTGGAGACCGCCCGGTTGTGGCGCTCCCTCGGCCACCACGACGTCCACGGCGTCTTCCATCTCGACGGTGTCACCGGACCCGACGAGTACAGCGCGGTCGCCGACGACAACACCTACACGAACCTGATGGCACGTCAGAACCTGCTGGCCGCCGCCGATGCCGCCGAGCGCCATCCGGACGTCGCCGCCCGGCTCGGGGTGGACGAGGAGGAGAGCGCGGTCTGGCGGGACGCGGCCGCGGCGATGCACGTGCCGTACAACCCCGAACTCGGCGTCCACGAACAGCACTCCGGGTTCACCCGCTACCAGCGCTGGGACTTCGAGGGCACCCGGCCCGACCAGTACCCGCTGCTGCTGCACTTCCCGTACTTCGACCTCTACCGCAAACAGGTCGTCAAACAGGCCGACCTGGCGCTGGCGATGTACACCTGCGACGGCTACTTCGCCGAGCGGTACGACGAGGAGCAGATCGCCCGGAACTTCGCCTACTACGAGCCGCTGACCGTGCGCGACTCCTCCCTGTCCGCCTGCTGCCAGGCCGTCGTCGCCGCCCAGACCGGCCATCTCGGCCTCGCCTACGACTACACGGCCGAGGCGGCCCTGATGGACCTGCACGACCTGGAGCACAACACCCGCGACGGGCTGCACATCGCCTCGCTCGCCGGCACCTGGATGGCGCTGGTGGCGGGCTTCGGCGGGATGCGCCGCGAGGGCGAACGGCTGCGCTTCGCCCCCCGGCTGCCCGAACGGCTCGCCCGTCTCGCGTTCCACGTGGAGTTCCGGGGCCGCCGGCTGCGGGTGGAGATCGGCCCGGACAAGACGACGTACGCGCTGCTGGCCGGGCCTCCGCTGACCCTGCGGCACCACGGCGATCCCGTGACGGTCACCACGAGCGAGCCGGCCGTCCGCGCCGTGCCGCCGGCCGCGCGCCGGGCGGCGCCGGAACAGCCGCGGCACCGGGCGCCGAACGGGGCCTCGTGACGTGGAGCGGCTGATCAGTGCGGTGTGCTGCCCGTCAGCAGCCTGAGGAGATCGCCCGTGGCGTCGGCCGCGAGGAGCGGCGGCAGGGTGCTCAAGGCGAGGACGGCCAGCGCGGCGGAGCCCAGGCTCGGTTGCGGGCCGGCCCGGAGGGCGGCGATGCGGCGGGTGACGGCGCGGTCGGCGAAGTGCAGCGCGCAGGCGGTGCGGGGCCGCTCCGCGGTGAGCGCGGCCTGCGCCAGCGCGCGGGCGGTGGTACGACGGTCGCCGACCGCGGCCGCCGCCTGTTCGTCGGCCGACCGCTCCACCAGGTAGGCCACGGTCGAACGCACCGGACACAGCAGCGGGTCGGCGGCCGCCGCGAGCGTGGCCGCCGTCACCAGCAGGCCGTGCCGATGGGCGAGATGGGCCCGCTCGTGCGCGAGGAGCGCCCGCCGCTCGGCGGGCCCGAGCGCGCTCAGCATCGCCGAGGTGACCAGGATCCGGCCCGGCCGCCCGGGAACCGCGAACGCCCGCGGCACCGCCGAGGCGGCCACGATCAGCTCCGTGTCCGCCGGCTGCCCCGCGCACAGTCGCCGCAGCGCCCGGCGGGTGCGCCGTTCGGCACGTACGGCACGGTGCACCCGCACCGCGATGACCACCAGCGCCAGACACGCCGCGAGCCCGACCACCTCCGGCACCGGATCGGCCGGTGTCCGCCCGCCTGCCCCGGCCCCGCGCACCACCGGCGGCACGTCCCCGAGCAGCGCGGCACCGAGCAGCACCAGCGACCACGCGGTGGCCCCGGCGGTCAGTACGGCGGCCACGGCCAGCACCCGCGCGGCCGGCGCCGGCGCGACGTACCGGCCGGTCAGCGGGGCCGCCACGGCGAGCAGCAGCGACAGCGCCAGGGGGCTGTACACATCGAATCTCATGCGCGAGACCTCATGTCGTGGACGTCGTGCGCGGAACCTCGTGTGCCTGACCTCAGCGCCCGACCTCGTGCGTCGGACCTCGTGCATCGGACGTCATGCGTCCGCCCTCATGCGTCCGCCCTCATGCGTCCGCCGTCATGCGTCCGCCGTCATCCGCCCGCCGTCACGCGTCTGCCGTCATGCGTCGCCTTCGGCGAGCAACGCGCGCAGTGCGCGCTCCTCCTCCATGCTCAGGCCGGTCACGAACTGCTGGAGCGCCGCGATCGGGTCCGGACCCCGGTCCAGGGCCTGGTGCATGGCCTCGGCGGTCAGCTCGGCGGCGTTCTTCGCCGGGCGGTACGCGCCGCGCCGCCCGTCCGCGTCCCGCAGCACCAGCCCCTTGTCGTACAGGCGTTTGAGGATGGTGTGCACTGTGTTGTACGCGAGGCCGCCGCCGATCTCGGCCTGGATCTCCGCCGGGGTGAGCGGCCGGTCGGTGGCCCACAGAGCGGCCAGCACCTCGCTCTCCAGCTCCCCGGCACTGCGCCGTTCCGCCCTGCCCCGGGACCCTCTGCCAGCCATGCCCCAACCTTACAGCGCGTAGGGGCCGGGGCCGGCGGGCGGGTTTGAAGAGGGATCTCCGCCGAGTCTGTGATGTGGTGGTGTCTTCCGGTTCCGCCCTGTCCGGGGGGAAGGGGTGACGATGACCGGCAGCGCCGACGCCGCACTCGCCGGGACGCGGGCCGAACGCTCCCGGCGCCGGTCCGACGGCCGCCGCGGCCTGCGGGCCGCCCGCCCGCTCGCGGCCGTGGCCGCGGCCTTCACCCTGGCCCAACTGCTCCTGGTCCGGCCCGGCATGGGCCTCGGCTGGGACGAGACGGTGTACGTCAGCCAGGTCGGCGCGGCAGCTCCCGCGGCCTTCTTCAGCGCGCCCCGGGCCCGCGGCATCTCCCTGCTCGTCGCGCCCGTCGCCGCGTGGTCGTCCTCGACGGTCCTGCTGCGCTGCTACCTCGCCGTCCTGTCCGGCCTCGCCCTGTACCTGGCGCTGCGGACCTGGCGCGGCCTGTTCCCGGCCCGCGTCCTCACCCTCGCCGCCGCCCTCTTCGCCTCCCTGTGGGTGACCCTCTTCTACGGCCTCCAGGCCATGCCCAACTACTGGGTCGCGGTGGGAGCGTTGGCGGCGGTGGGCGCCTACCTGCGGGCGGGCGCGCCGCGTTGCGGCCGGACCGCCCTTCCGGTTCTGGCGGCGAGTGCCGCGCTGATGGGCTGGATGCGCCCGGTGGACGCGGTGTGGGTCGTCGTGCCGCTGCTCGCCGTCGGCCTCGGACGCCGGCACTGGAGGCGGTTGGCGGCGCTGCTCGCCGGGCTCGCGGCCGGGGTGGCCGAGTGGGTGATCGAGGCGTACGTGCGCTACGACGGCCTGCTCCACCGGCTGTCCGAGGGCTCGGCCATCCAGGGCGGCCTGGGCTGGCACCTCGCCGTCGTCGACCAACTGCGCAGCCTCGGCGGACGCACCCTGTGCCGGCCGTGCGCCGGCGCCCCGCCCGGCCCGCTCGTCACCGCCTGGTGGTTCGCGCTGCCCCTCCTCGCCGCGCTCGCCCTGCTCCTCGCGGTCCGTGCCGGACGAACGGCGGCCACGGCGCTGCCGCTCGGGTGCGCGGCCTCGGCCGCCTTCCCGTACCTGTTCCTGATCGGCTACGCGGCGCCCCGCTTCCTGCTGCCCGCCTACGCCCTGCTCGCGATCCCCGTCGCCGCCGCGCTGCTCCGCCTGGTGAGCGCCCCGCCCCGGCCGTGGCGCCCGGTTGCCGTCACCGCGCTCTGCCTGGCCCTCGCCCTGCACCTCGGGGTCCAGCTGACCGTCCTGGTGCGCACGGCGAACAGCGCCACGAGCGGCCACCGCGCCTGGTCGCGCACCGCCGCCACCCTGCACCGGCTGGGCGTCCGCGCGCCCTGCCTGGTGACCGGCGACGAGGCCCTCCCCGTCGCCTTCTACGCGGGCTGCTCCTCCGCCGCCACATCCGGCCCCAACGCCGGCACCACCGCGGACGCCATCGCGCGCACCGCCCGGCGGATTCCGGTGGCCACCCTCGTACCGGCCGGCGCGCGACCGCCGGCGTACGCCCGTGACTGGCCGTGGATTCCGGCCGAAAGCCGACGGCTGTACTACACGCTGGGGGCCGGGGCGTTTCCGGTCCGGCCCGGTCAGGTAGGACACGGGTGACATCGCGTGCGACGGAGGGGAAGCAGATGACGGGGAACGACACCGCTGGGCTGTTGGACGAGGCGTTCTTCACGCCGGGCAGTTCGTCCTTCGCCGAGTTCCTGGCCGCCTACCGGCCCGGCATGCTGCCGACCAGGGCCCCGCTTCCCCCCGGCGTGACCGCGGCCCCCGGCCGCTTTCCGCACGGCACCACGGTGCTCGCGCTCACCTGCGGCGACGGCGTGCTGCTCGCCGGGGACCGCCGGGCCACCATGGGCAACCTGATCGCCCAGCGGGACCTGGAGAAGGTCCACCCCGCCGACGACCACACGGCCGTCGCCTTCGCCGGCACCGTCGGACTCGCGCTCGACATGGTGCGGCTCTACCAGGTCGAGCTGGCCCACTTCGAGAAGGTCGAGGGCATCCCGATGACCCTGGGCGCGAAGGCGACGCGCCTCGCCACCATGATCCGGCAGAACCTCGCCCAGGCCATGCAGGGCCTCGCCGTCGTCCCCCTGCTCGCCGGATACGACGTCAGCGCGCCCACGGGCGAGGGCGGCCGCATCTTCGCCTTCGACGCGGCCGGCGGGCTGTACGAGAAGCGGGAGTTCCACGCCGAGGGCTCCGGCTCCCCGTATGCCCGCGGCGCGCTCAAGAAGCTCTACCGGCCGGGCCTGACCCGCCGCGAGGCCGCCCTCGCCGCGCTGCACGCGCTGTACGACGCCGCCGACGACGACTCGGCCACCGGCGGGCCCGACCTCAACCGGCGCATCTTCCCGATCATCTTGTTCATCACCGAGGACGGCTTCGAGCGGCTGCCGGAGGCCGAGACAGAGGAGCTGACCCGCGAGATGGTGCGCCAGCGCGACGACCGCCCGGACGGCCCGCACGTCGCGCCGTGACCCTTCACGGGATGTCATGCGAACGGCAGCGAACAGAGCCCGAAGACTGCCGGATTCCGGCAGTGAACCGCGCCGGGGGCAGGGCCTAGATTTCCGTTCGGCGGACGAGGCGCGGCCGGGGGAACGGCCGTAGGCCGAGGCGTTCCGACGCCGGCATCGGTCGGGCCGGCCTCGTCCGCCGCGTCGGGGGCTCGGACCCCTGACGCGCCCTGTTCTCCGGGAGTCCGCAAAGAAGGTGCACACATGAGACCGGCCCGCGCCGCCCTGACCGTCGCGGCCACCGCGCTGGTGCCGGCCCTGCTGCTCGCCGCTCCGGCCTTCGCCGCCGACTCACCCGGCGCCGTCACCACGGGTGTGACCGCGTCGGCGACGGACGGCTCCACCGCGCCGGTCGACGAGATGTCCGACGACGACGTCCGGGTCGCGGTCCTCCGCATCCTGGCCACCGCGCAGGAGAACGGCGACAAGGCCGTCGTGCGAGAGGCCACCGCCGCTTTGGACGACGGTTCTCCCGAAGCCCTGCGGACCTTCCTGGAGACCGGCTACCGCCTCGCCCAGGCCGAGGACGACAGGGTCGCCGTCTTCCGCATCCTCGCCGGCCCCGACACCAGCGACGCACTCCGCGCGGCGGCCGAGCAGGCCCTGGACGACGGCAGCCCCGAAGCGCTGCGCTACTTCCTGGAGTACGGACGCTACGAGGTGGACGCCTAGAAAACCCAGGGCCGAGCCGGACCGTCGCCCGGGTCAGCGCTCGTAGACGCCGGTCAGGCGCGCGCGGGCGAGGACGGGTGCGGTGACGGCGGCCAGGAGGGCGCGGGGGCGGGCCCGGTCCAGGCGCGGGATGTCCACGGGGGCGGACAGCGCGAACAGCTGGAAGATGTAGCGGTGGGGGCCGTGGCCCTTGACGGGGGCGGGGCCGTGGTAGCCGCGGCCGATGGTGGAGCGCAGCAGCCGCACTCCGGGGCCAGGCCGCCGTCCGTCGAGGGCGCCCGGATCGAGGTGCCCGGACGCCGGGTCGAGCAGGGCGAGGCAGTGCACGGCGGGCTTGGTCAGGGGGACGTCGATGTCCTCGACGACCAGCAGGAGCTGTGCGGTGCCGGACGGCGGCGGGGTCCAGGCCAGGTGCGGGGAGAGGTCGGCGCCGCCGATCGTCTTCGCGCACTGCTCCAGCGGTATCGCCTCCCCGTCGCCGAAGTCCCGGCTGGTCAGGGTCAGCGGCTCGGGGCCGTTCAGGTGGGGCATGTTCCACGCCAGGTGGGTCTCGCCCGCCCTGCGGTTCTTCAGGAGTCGGCCCAGCAGGCTCATCGTGTGACCTCCAGCATGTCGATGATCTCGGCGGTGGTGGCGGCCTCGCCGAGCCCGGGGAAGACGCGTCCGACGCCGTGGCGGCGGAACTCGCCGGCCGCGATCGTGATCAGTGCCATGGTGGTCGGGTTTCCTGTGGACGGGCGAGGGGGGTGTGTCGGGGCGCACTCCGCGAAGGACGGACGGGGACACCTCCGCCGTGGAACTCAGCCTGTTTCCGCCCCGGGCTCCGGGCCCGGGGCGCCGGGGCGCAGGCCGGCGGGCAGCCACCGGGCGGCCGCCGCGAGCAGCAGGCCGAGCCAGCCCGCCGCGAACAGCCAGCCGCCCAGCACATCGGTGGACCAGTGCACCCCCAGATAGATCCGGGTCAGTCCGACCCCCGCGCCCCAGCAGGCGACCAGCGCCGTCAGCAGGCCCCGGCCGCGCGGGGAACGCAGCCACAGCGCCGTGATCAGCAGTCCCGCCGTCAGCGCCGAGGTGGTGGTGTGACCGGAGGGGTACGACCAGCCGGAGGCGAGCGCCCGCCAGTCGGCGTGCGGGGGCCGGGCCCGGCCGACGAGGTCCATCACGCCGTACCGCACGGCCTGTCCCAGGCCGAGGCAGAGCAGGCCCAGCACCACGGCGGCGGTTCGCTGCCGGGTCGTACGGCCCGCGATCAGCCCGGCCACGACCACCAGGGCGTACGGCACCACGCCCGTGCCCGTGTCGGTCAGCCCGCGCGCCGCGGCGGCGGCCGTCGGCGGCCGGTGGCCGAGGGACCAGGCGAGCAGGGCGCGGTCCGGGGGGAGCGGGGTGCCGTGCCGGAAGACCACGACCAGGGTCAGGGCCGCGAAGGCCGTCCATGCGATCAGGCCCACGGCGGCCGCCGACGCCGCTATGCCGCGACGGCTCACGACAGCGACGGCCGACCCGAGGAGGACACCGGGCCCCTCGTCACGGCGTCTCCTTCGCGGCCGCCCGGCGTGAGCGCAGCACCTCCGCGGCGAGCGGGATCAGCGAGACGACGACGATCAGCGCGATCACCGGCAGCAGGTACTTGTCGACATTCGGCACCGAGGACCCCAGCGCGTACCCGCCCAGGGTGAGGCCGAGGCTCCACGCCAGGCCGCCGATCACCTGCCACAGGGTGAACGTGCGGGTCGGCACGCCGAGCGCGCCCGCCATCGGGTTCAGCACCGTACGCACCACCGGCACGAACCGGGCCAGCACGATCGCCTTCGCGTGGCCGTACCGGTCCAGCAGTTCCTCGGCGCGGCGCGCGCCCTCGCGCAGTTTCGCCGAGCGGCTGCGGGCCAGCAGCGTGCCGCCCGCCTTGCGGCCGATGAGGAACCCGCACTGGGAGCCCACCAGCGCACCGAGCGCCGCCGCGACCAGGAGCGGGCCGAGCGAGAGATGCAGCCCGCGGTCGGCCGAGCCCGTGCACAGCAGGCCCGCCGTGAACAGCAGCGAGTCCCCGGGCAGGAAGAACCCGATCAGCAGGCCCGTCTCCGCGAAGAGCACCACGCCGACGCCGAAGACGCCGAAGGCGGCCAGCAGCGAGTGGGCGTCGAGCACGTTGACCGCGAGCTGCGACGCCAGATGTGGGGGAGTGGCCACAGCCGCACGCCCTTTCCTTCGACTTGCTTCGACAACATGTGACTACACATTTGTAGACGGTAGCCCGGCGCCCCCGCGAACGCGCACAGGGGATCTTTCCGGGCTTTACCCTGGCATTGCCGATTCGTGACCGGTTGCCAATGAAGGTGTGGTCATCATGGTCGCGAAGGTAAGGCATGCCTTCGCTAAGTTACCGGGAGGGTCGCAGGGCATGTGGGACGACGCGTTTCCGAGTTTCCTGATCGGACTGAGGGAGGGACTCGAAGCCGGACTCATCGTCTCCATCCTGGTCGCCACCCTGGTGCGCGCCGAGGCACGCTCCCGGCTGCCGCAGGTGTGGACCGGTGTGCTGGCCGCGATCGCCGTCGCGATGAGCTTCGGCGCGGTCCTCACCTTCACCGCCGCGTCCATGCCGCAGACGGCCCAGGAGGCGTTCGGCGGCATCCTCAGCGTGATCGCCGTCGCGTTCGTCACCGCCATGGTGTTCTGGATGCGCCGCTCGGCCCGCAACCTCTCCAGCGAGCTGAAGCAGAAGGTCACCGGAGCCCTCGCCATGGGCTCCGGCATGCTGATCCTCACCTCCTTCCTGGCCGTCGGCCGGGAGGGGCTGGAGACCGCGCTGTTCCTGTGGACCACCGCCCAGGCGGCCGGTGAGTCCGCGGGCCCGCTGACCGGCGCCGCCGTCGGCCTGGTCCTCGCGACCGGCCTGTGCTGGGGCCTGTACCGCAGGGTCCTGAAGATCAACCTGACGAAGTTCTTCACCGCCACCGGCGTCGTCCTCATCGTCATCGCCGCGGGCGTCCTCGGCTACGGCCTGCGCGACCTACAGGAGGGCGGCGTACTGCCCGGCAAGGCGGCCTACGCCGTCGACCTCGCCGGCAGCATCGACGCCGGGTCCTGGTACAGCACCCTGGTCCAGGGCGTCTTCAACCTGACGCCCACCATGACCTGGCTCCAGGTGGTCGCCTACGTCGCCTACCTCGCCGTGGTGATGACCCTCTTCGTGCGCGGCGTGCGCGCCACCGCCCCCAAGCCCGCTCCCGCGCCGGCGCGGCCCGCCGCCGAGGGGTCCGACCCGAAGCCCGCGGCCCGGCGCCGCCCGGTCTGGGTGGTCCCGGCCGCCGTGGTCGCCGTACCCGCAGTCATCGCCGGACTCTTCGTCGCCCTCGGCCGGCCCAAGCCCGCCGGGGACCAGACCGTCGCCGTCTCCGCGAGCGACTGCGGCAAGGGCTTCACCGCGCCCAAGCCCGGCCGGCAGACCTTCCGGATGCAGAACACCGGCAACCAGGCATCCGAGGTCTACCTGGTCGACCCGTCCACCAACGCGGTCTACGGCGAGATCGAGGGCCTCGCCCCCGGCACCACCCGCGACCTCGTCGCCACCGTCGCAGGCGGCACCTACGCCTGGCGCTGCGTCCCCGCGAACGGTAAGGCCGTCACCTCCAAGCCGGTCACCGTCACCGGCGGCGGCGCGGCCAAGCCGGTCGCCCCCGTCTCCGAGCAGGACCTCACCGCGCCCCTGGCGTCGTACAAGGCGTACGTCGGCAAGGGCCTGGACACCCTCGTCGGCCAGACCCGCACCCTCCAGCACGACATCGAGGGCGGCCATCTGGACAAGGCCCGCACCGACTGGCTCACCGCCCACCGCACCTACGCCTCCCTCGGCGCCGCCTACGGCACCTTCGAGGACTTCGACCAGAAGATCGACGGCCGCGCCGACGGCCTGCCCGGCGGCGAGCACGACAAGGACTTCACCGGCTTCCTCCGCCTGGAGTACGGCCTGTGGCACGGCCAGTCGGCCAAGGAGCTGACCGGTCCCGCCCGGCAGCTCAGCACGGACGCCGCCGGGCTGCGCAAGGCCTTCCCGAGCCAGGACTTCGACCCCGGCGACCTGCCGCTGCGCGCCCACGAGATCCTGGAGAACACCCTCCAGTTCGAGCTGACCGGCGACACCGACGAGGGCAGCGGCACGAACCTCGCCACCGCCGACGCCAACCTCACCGGCACCCGCGAGCTGCTCACCGTCCTCAAGCCGCTGCTCACCCACCGCGCCCCCACGGTGCTGCCCACCGTCGGCACCGACCTCGACCGGGTGCAGAAGCTGCTGGACGCGGCCCACGACGGCGGCCACTGGACCCCCGTCGAGAAGCTCCCCGCCGCCGACCGGCAGCGCCTGAACGGGGCCACCGGCCAGCTCCTGGAGGACCTCGCCCCGATCCCGGACCTGCTGGAGATCCGGAAGTCCGCCTGATGATCACCGCGCACCCGCACCCCGAAGGGAACCCGCCCATGTCCACCGCCGACACGCCGTCCTGCCCCGTCGGTCCCGCCCGCCGCTCCTTCGTGCGCGGTGCGCTGGGCGCCGGCGCCGCCGGAGCGGTCCTGGCCGGCGGCGGCTTCGCGCTCGCTCAGAGCGGCGGCACGGCCGAGGCCCAGGCGAGCGGCCCGGACGGCCGTACCAAGGTGCCCTTCCACGGCGCCCACCAGGCCGGGATCACCACCCCGCAGCCGGCCGCCGCCGCCTTCGTCTCCTTCGACGTGACAGCCGACGACCGGGACGGCGTCGCCGACCTGCTGAAGACCATCACCGAGCGGGCCCGCTTCCTCACCTCCGGCGGCGCCCCCACCGACCTCGGCGTCGGCGCGCCGCCCTCCGACAACGGCATCCTCGGCCCCGAGGTCCCCGCGGACGGCCTCACCCTCACCGTCGGGGTCGGCTCCTCCCTCTTCGACGACCGCTACGGCCTCGCCAAGGCCCGGCCGGCCCGGCTCGTCCCCATGCGGACCTTCCCGAACGACAACCTGGACCCGGCCGAGTGCCACGGCGACCTCTCGCTCCAGATCTGCGCGCAGAGCAGGGACACCGTGCTGCACGCCCTGCGCGACATCGCCCGGCACACCCGCGGCGCGATGCAGGTCAAGTGGCGCATCGACGGCTTCCAGAACGCGCCCCGGCCCACCGGCGCGCAGCGCAACCTGCTCGGCTTCAAGGACGGCATAGCCAACCCGGACGTCAACTCCGCCCGCGAGACGAACAAGCTGATCTGGGTCGGCGACGGCCAGGGCGAGCCCGCCTGGGCCACCGGCGGCAGCTACCAGGTCGTGCGGATCATCCGGATGCTGGTCGAGTTCTGGGACCGGGTCTCGCTCACCGAGCAGGAGAAGATGTTCGGCCGCCGCAAGGACACCGGCGCCCCGCTGGACGGCGCCAAGGAGACCGACGTCCCCAACTACGCCAAGGACCCGCACGGCAACGCGATCCCGCTGGACTCCCACATCCGCCTCGCCAACCCGCGCACCGCGGCGTCGGACAGCTCCCGCATCCTGCGCCGCGGCTACAACTACGACCGGGGCGTGGACAACGTCGGCGACCTCGACATGGGCCTGGTCTTCTGCTGCTACCAGCAGGACGTCAAGCGCCAGTTCGAGGCCGTGCAGACCCGGCTGATCGACGAACCCCTCGTGGACTACATCTCCCCGACCGGCGGCGGCTACTTCTTCGCCCTGCCCGGGGTCCGGGACGCCCGCGACTGGCTGGGCCGGGGCATGTTCTCCGCCTGACCCGACACCCGCCCCTTTGCCGCTCTCCTGCCCTGGGGGAGCGGCCTTTTCCTGCTCACGGGCTTTTCCCGGCCATGGGTAAGGTCTGTCACGCCCTTTACTGCACATGAGTTGCAAGTACGGGACCATGGCACATGGTCGTGCTGTGCGGCCGTACCCGTATGACGTGAGGAATGACCTTCCCGATGACGGCCGCCCCTGGTTCCGCTCCGTCCGTCCCCGCTCAGGCCGGCCCCAGGCCGTCGGCCTGGCACCGCGTCCGGCGTTCCATGACGCGCCAGGAGTGGATCAGGCTCGGCTCGATGGCCGCCTTCGTGCTCGCCCTGCACGTCATCGGCTGGGGCGCGCTGGTCGGCGTGATCGCGCCGCAGCACTTCAGCGTCGGCGGCGAGTCCTTCGGCATCGGCATCGGCGTGACCGCGTACACCCTGGGCATGCGGCACGCCTTCGACGCCGACCACATCGCGGCGATCGACAACACCACCCGCAAGCTGATGGGCTCGGGGCAGCGCCCGCTGTCCGTCGGCTTCTGGTTCTCCCTCGGCCACTCCAGCATCGTCTTCGGTCTCGCCCTGCTGCTCTCCCTCGGCATGAAGAGCCTGGCCGGACCGGTCCGCGACGACGACTCGCACCTCCACCAGGTCACGAGCCTCATCGGTACGACCGTCTCCGGCGCCTTCCTCTACCTCATCGCCGGGATCAACCTCGTCATCCTGGCCGGCATCTGGAAGGTCTTCCGGAAGATGCGCACCGGCCACTACGACGAGGCCGCGCTGGAGACCCAGCTCAACAACCGGGGCTTCATGAACCGCCTGCTGGGCCGGGTCACCGGCTCGGTCACCAAGCCGTGGCAGATGTACCCGCTGGGCCTGCTGTTCGGACTCGGCTTCGACACGGCGACCGAGATCGCGCTGCTGGTCCTCGCCGGCTCCGGCGCCGCCTCCGGCCTGCCCTGGTACGCCATCGTCACCCTGCCGGTGCTGTTCGCGGCCGGCATGTCGCTGCTGGACACCATCGACGGCTCGTTCATGAACTTCGCCTACGGCTGGGCGTTCTCCAAGCCGGTCCGCAAGGTCTACTACAACCTCACCATCACCGGCCTGTCCGTCGCCGTCGCCCTCATCATCGGCTCCGTCGAACTCCTCGGTCTGTTCGCCGACAAGATGGACCTGCACGGCTTCTTCTGGGACTGGGTCGCCGGGCTCGACCTCAACACGGTCGGCTTCGTCATCGTCGGCCTCTTCTTCGCCACCTGGGCGCTCGCGCTGCTGGTGTGGAAGGCGGGCCGCATCGAGGAGAAGTGGACCTCGGGCCTGGCCGAGCAGTCCGCCGACTGAGCCCGAGCGGTCCGCCGGCCGAGCCCGAGCGGCCGAATCCGGCTCCGGCGGGGTTGACGTCCCGGCTGCGGGAAACGCGGACCGGGACCGCCGCGCGAGCACCGAAGGAGGCGATGATGAGCGACGCGCAGACTCCCATGGGGGACGACGCCTACCAGCCCACCGGGACCAACGAGGAACAGGAGGACGCCGCGCCCCTGGACCCGCAGGACACGGTCGGCGAACGCTCCTACGACGACATGCTCGACGAGGGCTACTCCCCGCCCGAACGCCCCCTCGGCGTCACCAAACACGGCACCACCGCCGCCGAGCAGCGCGCGGGCGAGACCCTGGACGAACGCCTCGGCCAGGAGGTGCCCGACCAGGGCGCACCGGTCGGCGACGACATAGGCGACCTGGCCGGCGGCGAGGGCGAACCCGTCGACCCGGAGGCGGGCGACGCCCGCGCGGGCCGCCTGCTGGCCCCGGACGAGGGCGCCCACCCCGGCACGACCAAGGAGCAGGTAGCCGAGGACGTGGGCATCGACGGGGGAGCGGCGGGCGCGGAAGAGGCCGCGGTGCATGTCGTGCCGGACGACACGGACCTGCCGGAATGACCCGACGAACCGTGGCTCGCGGCGCGCGGAGCCTCTCCTGAGCAGCGGACGGACACCGGCTGAGCAGCGGACGGGCACCGGCCGGGCGGTGATGACGCCGCCCGGCCGGTGCCCGTCGAAAAACCTATGGCAGCAGCTTCTCGATCGCCGACGGACCCTCCGTCTCCAGCTTGCGGCGCGCCCAGTCGAGCGTCTTCGGGGTGATGTCCCTGCCGGCCGCCATCACCAGGTCCTCCGGGGTGACGTCCTTCTGGGGAGCCGAGTGGAGCAGAGAGTCCGGGGTGCGGTGGTCGTCGGGCGACCGGGACCCTCCAGTTGCGGATGTCGACATGTTGCCTCCTCCTCGGTCCGGATGACCGCATCCGTGCCGGTGCCGCCGAACGGGGCACCCTCTCACCATTGCCCGCCGCGGCACACCCTGCATCCGGAAGGCGCGTCGGCGACGGGTGAGGAGCGCGTGCCCACTCCATCGCGCCGTACTCACTCCTAAGCTGGATACATCGGGGACGACATCGCGCACCCGCCCCGGGAGGCCGCCGATGAGCCAGACACCGTTCGCCGCGGACACCTCCGCGGGCCCCCGCTACCTGCCCATCGCCGAGCACGGCCTGATCGGCGACCTGCGCAGTGTCGCCCTGGTCGGCAGCGACGGCACCATCGACTGGTACTGCTCGCCGTCCTTCGACTCGCCCAGCGTCTTCGCGGCCATCCTGGACGCCGAGCGCGGCGGCTGCTTCGAACTGGCCGCCGCCGTCCCGGCCCGCACCAAGCAGTTCTACTTCCCCGACACCAACGTGCTGATCACCCGGTTCTTCACCGAGGAGGGGGTCGGCGAGGTACAGGACTTCATGCCCGTCACCGCCGGCGCCGGGCAGTCCTGCGAGACGGTGCGGCACCGGCTGATCCGGCGGGTGGTGTGCGTGCGCGGCCGGGTCCCCTTCCGCGCCCTGATCGCACCCCGCTTCGACTACGGCGCCGCCCCGCACACCGTCCGCGAGACGGACGGCATGCTGCTGTTCGAGTCGCCGGACCTGGCGCTCGCCCTGACCGCGACCGTGGCCGTGGAGTGCGACGGCCGCGACGCGCGTGCCGAGTTCAAGCTCGGCGAGGGCGAGACGGCGGTCTTCGCCCTCGACCAGGCCGGCGCGGCGATCGCCCCGCGCGGCTGCGCCCACGCCGAGGCCGAGCACGAGTTCAACGCGACCGTCACCTACTGGCGGCGCTGGCTGCAGCAGTCCCGCTACCGGGGCCGCTGGCGCGAGATGGTGCACCGCTCCGCCCTCACCCTCAAGCTGCTCACCTACGCCCCCACCGGCGCCATCGTCGCCGCCCCCACCGCCGGCCTGCCCGAGCAGCTCGGCGGCGAGCGCAACTGGGACTACCGGTACGTGTGGGTGCGCGACGCGGCCTTCGCCGTCTACGCGCTGCTGCGGCTCGGCTTCAGCGGCGAGGCCGAGGCGTTCATGCGCTTCCTGACCACCCACATCAGCCCCGGCGACGGCGCGCCCTCGGGCCCGCTCCAGATCATGTACGGCATCGACGGCCGCACCGACCTGCCCGAACGCGAGCTGCCCCACCTGGAGGGCCACCAGGGCTCGGCCCCGGTCCGGGTCGGCAACGCCGCCGCGAAGCAGCTCCAGCTCGACATCTACGGCGCCCTGATCGACTCCGTCTACCTCTACGACAAGTGGGCCCAGCCCATCTCCAGCGACCAGTGGGACGACGTGACCCAGCTCGTCGAATGGGTCTGCGCGCACTGGGACCAGCCCGACGAGGGCGTGTGGGAGACCCGGGGCGGCCGCAAGAACTTCCTGTACTCGCGGCTGATGTGCTGGGTCGCCGTCGAACGCGCCATCCGGCTCGCCAACCGGCGCGGCCTGCCCGCCGAACTGCTCCGCTGGCGGCAGACCCGGGATACCATCTACCGGCGGATCATGGACCGCGGCTGGTCCGAGCGGCGGCACGCCTTCGTGCAGCACGAGGACGGCGACGTCCTGGACGCCTCCGTGCTGATGATGCCGCTCGCCAAGTTCATCGCCCCGACCGACCCCAAGTGGCTGTCCACCCTGGACGCCCTCACCGAGGAACTGGTCTCCGACTCGCTGGTCTACCGCTACGACCCCCTGGTCAGCCCAGACGGCCTGCGCGGCGACGAGGGCACCTTCTCCATCTGCTCCTTCTGGTACGTCGAGGCACTGGTGCGGGCAGGCCGGGTGGACGAGGCCCGGCTGGCCTTCGAGAAGATGCTCACCTACGCCAACCATCTCGGCCTGTACGCCGAGGAGATCGGCCGCACCGGTGAGCAACAGGGCAACTTCCCGCAGGCGTTCACCCACCTCTCGCTGATCAGCGCCGCCTTCAACCTCGACCGCGCCCTCGGCTGACCCGGCCGCAGCGGTGTGTCCGCAGGTCGCACGGGTACCCGGCCCGACGAAAGGCGACAGACAGGCCGACACAAGGAGGAGACCCGCATGACCAGCACCAGCGAGACCGGCCACCTCACCGGCACCCGCGACAAGGACTACAACCTGATCTGGTACGTCGAGTCGTGCCTGAACAACGCCCTGCGCCTGGAGACGTACATCCAGGACGCCGAGCGCGACGGAGACAGCGAGACCGCGGAACTGTTCCGCAAGGCCCAGGCGGACAGCCGCAAGGGCGCCGAACTCGGCAAGCAGCTGCTGCGCTCGCGCCTGGGCGGTTGACCGCCGGGCCCCTCGACCCCGCGTCCGGACGGCAAGGTCGCCGGGCAGCGGCCGCTCCGGCTACGGCAGCGGCTGCTCCGCCCAGATGATCTTGCCGTTCGGCGTGTAGCGGGTGCCCCAGCGGTCGGCGACCTGGGCGACCAGGAACAGTCCCCGGCCGCCCTCGTCGGTGCTCGCCGCGTAGCGCAGATGCGGGGAGGTCGTGCTGCGGTCGGAGACCTCGCAGATCAGGGCGCGGTCGCGCAGCAGCCGTACCCGGATCGGCGGCCGCCCGTAGCGGATGGCGTTGGTGACCAGCTCGCTGAGGATCAGCTCGGTCGTGAACGCCAGGTCCTCAAGACCCCACGTGTCCAGCGCCCGGGTGACCGCGGAGCGCACCTCGGAGACGGCCGCCGGATCGGACGGCACCTGCCACTCGGCCACCCGGTCCGGGCCCAGCACCCGGGTCCGGGCCACGATCAGCGCCACGTCGTCGCTCGGCCGGGCCGGCAACCGCTCCAGCACCGAACGGCAGGTCGCCTCCGGAGAGGTGTCCGGCGTCTGGCGCAGGGCGTCCGCCAGCAGCTCCAGGCCGACGTCGATGTCCCGTTCCCGGTCCTCCACCAGACCGTCGGTGTACAGCACCAGCCTGCTGCCCTCGCCCAACTCCAGATCGACCGTCTCGAACGGCAGCCCGCCCAGGCCCAGCGGCGGCCCGGCCGGCATCTCCGGGAACTCCACGCGCCCGTCCGAATGCGCCAGCGCGGGTGGCGGATGGCCCGCGCGGGCCATGGTGCACCGCCGCGACACCGGGTCGTACACCGCGTACAGGCAGGTCGCGCCGGTCACCGCGGCGCCCTCGTCCGGGTTCTCGTCCTGGTCGATCCGGCTCACCAGCTCGTCCAGCAGACCGAGCAACTCGTCGGGCGGCAGGTCCAGCGCGGAGAAGTTGTGCACCGCCGTGCGCAGCCGCCCCATGGTCGCCGCCGCGTGCAGGCCGTGCCCCACCACGTCGCCCACCACGAGCGCCACCCGGGCCCCGGACAGCGGCAGCACGTCGAACCAGTCGCCGCCCACCCCGGACTGCGCCGGCAGATACCGGTAGGCGATCTCCAGCGCGCCCTGCTCGGGCAGCGTCCGCGGCAGCAGGCTGCGCTGGAGCGTCACCGCCATGCTGTGCTCGCGCGTGTACCGGCGGGCGTTGTCGATGGACACCGCGGCCCGCGCCACCAGCTCCTCGGCGAGCGCCAGCTCCTCGGTGTCGAACGGCTGCGGCTTCTCCGAACGCCAGAAGTGCGCGAGGCCCAGCACCAGACTGCCCGCCCGCAGCGGCACGGTGATCAGCGAGTGGATGCCGTAGTGCAGCACCTTCTCCGTGCGCTCCGGCTCCTGCGCCCGCCAGCCCGGCGCGTCGCGCAGCCGGGGCTCCACCACCGACCGCCCGCTCGCCAGGCTGCGCGCCTGCGGTGAGGACGGCACCAGCCGGATCCGCTCGTCCACCGGATACAGCGGGGGGTCCTTGCGGACGCCCACGCTGGCCACCCGGCGCAGCGCGCTCCCGGGCCGCGGGTCCTCGCCGTTCAGCACCGGCTCGAACAGGTCCACGGTCGCGAAGTCCGCGAACCGGGGCACCGCCAGCTCCGCCAGTTCCTCGGCGGTACGGGTCACGTCCAGACTGGTGCCGATGCCCACCCCGGCGTCGTACAGCATGTTGAGCCGCTCCCGGGCCACCTCCGCCCGCCCGGACACCGCCCGCAGCTCGGTGGAGTCGCGCAGCGTGGTGACGCTGCCGGCCGGTCCGCCGCGCAGCTCGGTGGGCCGCTGGTTGATCGCCAGGAGGCGGTCCTTGACCAGGTGCACCTCGTCCGTGGCCACCCGCCCGGAGGTCAGCAGCCGGGCCGTGTCGTCGTCCAGGCCCAGCTCCAGGACGTGCCGGCGCTCGGCGTCCCCGGGCAGGTCGAGCAGGCGCTGCGCCTCGTCGTTGGCGAGCAGCAGCCGGCCGTCGCGGCCGACGATCAGCACCCCCTCGCGGACCGCGTGCAGCACCGCGTCGTGGTGCTCGTACATCCGGGTCATCTCGTACGGCCCGAGACCGCGCGTCTGGCGCAGCAGCCGTCTGCTGACCAGTGCGGTGCCGGCGGTGGCCAGCGCGAGTGCCGCCGCGGCCGCCGCGAGCAGCAACGGGAGCTGCTGGTCGGCCGTCCCGCCCACGTGCGCGGTGGTGATGCCGGCCGACACCAGCCCCACCACGGTGCCGTTCGCGTCCTTGACCGGCACCACGCTCTGCACCAGCGGGCCGAGCGTGCCGTTGACCTTCTCCACGACGATGCCGCCGGACACGGCCGGGCCGATGGTGCCGACGAACTTCTTGCCTATGCGGTCGGGAAGGGGGTGCGTGTAGCGGATGCCCTGCGTGTTCATCACGACGATGAAGTCCACGCCGGTCGCCTTGCGGGCGGCCTCGGCCTGCGGCTGGAGCACCGCCGACGGGTCGGGGGAGCGCAGCGCGGCGGCCGTGCCGGGCGCGTTGGCGAACGTCTGCGCCACGGCGAGCGAGCGGTTACGGGCCTCGGTGTCGCTGTCGTGGCGCACCTGGAGCACCTGGGCCACCACGGCCGAGACCACCAGCAGCAGCACGATCACCACCTGGAGCACGAACACCTGGCCGGCGACGCTGCGGCCGGTCACCGCCGCCCACAGCATGCCGGGGCGGTCGCCGTTCGCGCCGGGGCCGTCCGGCGGCGGGGCCAGCGGTGCGCGCGGGTGCCCGAAAGGTCGGGGCGGCCGGGACACGGGCCGGCCGGGCAGTCGCACCATGTGCCCATGTCTACACTGCCCGACGCCATCAAGCGAGAGCGTCACACCGGGGCCCGGCGTCGTGGGAGGTGGAACGGCAGTACGAGGGGTGACGGCGGGGCGGCGCCGGACCGCGCGTGCGGCGGGGGACTCACACCACTGCCTCACCCGGGTGGCGGCGCGGGGGAGCGGCTCCTAGTAATGGACTGCGTACTGCGCGTGCCGCGGACGGGGGAGTCAGGTGCGGCCGCACTCCTGCACTGGAGCCGAGATGACCACCCGCTCTTCGTCCACCTGTCCCGACGACTCCCTCATACGCCCGGCACCGGTCACGGTCGGTGTCCGCGTGCCGCCGGTCCGGGTCCTGACCCGGACCGCACCGCCACCCGGGTCCCGGCCCGAGCGGTCGCCCGGAGCTGCGCACGAGGGGGACGGCCGGTACGACGATCCACTGCTCGGCCTGGTCCGTACGGCCGTCACCACCCGCCCGCTGGAGGACGTCGTCCGCCTCGTCACCCTGCTGGAGGGCTCCCCCGAGCACGCGCGGACCCTGGCCGAGGCGGTGCGCACGGCTGGACTCGACCGTTCCGTGGCGGACGTCACCCGACTGGCGGCCCTGCTCACCCGGCCGCCGAGGGACCCCGCCGGCGCCGACGCCGTACTCCGCGCCGCCGCCGGGCAACGCCCCGTGGCGGACGTCAGCCAACTGCTGCGGCTGCTGCACCGAACCCCGCTGGAGCCTCGCTGCGGGCGGACCGCCGTCGAGGCGGTGGCCACCGGCCGGTCCGTCGAGGAGCTGGCCGAGCTGATCGGCAGGCTGGCCGCGGACCACCCCGGGCCTGAGCGTCCGCCCGAGGCGCCGGAAGGCGAGGCCTCGGAGGGCGAGGCGGCGGCTCCTGAGCCCGCCGCCCCTCCGGAGAGCGAGCCGAGATGGCCCGGGACCCCACCACGCCGGGCGCCACGGCTCAAGGTCCTCCGGCTCGCCTCCGCGCCCGCCCTGGCGCCGGTTCCCCGGAAGCCCCCCGTCCTCCGTTCCCCGGCCGAGACCGGCGTGCGCGCCGCCGCCGTCCTGGTCTTCCTCTGCGGAGCCGCCCACGCGCCCCGCTACTGGGCCGGGCTGTCGCACGGACTCCTCGGCGCCACGCTCGTCGCCTCCGCGCTGTGCATGCTCCTGGGCCTCGCCCTGCCCGCGCGGGCGGCGCACGCCCGGCTCGGCGCGGCGGCGGCCGCCCTCGCGGTCACGGCGGGGCTCGGCGCCGGGCAGGCGCTCGGCGGGCGGTTCGGGCTGCCGGACCCGGCGCGGCTGTGGGCGGCGACGCTGGCCCCGCCGTGGCTCGCCGGTACGGCCGCGGCGCTCGCCGCGCTCGCCGCCCTCGCGGTGGTGCTGGCCGTCCTGCTCGGGGTCAAGGGCCCCGGCAGCAAGGGGAGTTGACTCAGCTCACGGGTCCGCCGGCGGCCACGGGCCGCAGCACGAGGTGACCGTCCACGCGGGCGGCGGCCATCGCGAAGGGGGCGCTGTCCGCCGCCAGACACAGCTCCACGTCCTCGGGGTGCACCCCCGCCCAGCCCCGGCGCACCCCCTCGGCGAGCCGCGCCGCGGCGGCGGAGCGACGGGCCCGCGCCAGATAGGGGTCGGGGCGGGTGCCGGCCTCGCGCACCCGGGCGGCGATGTACTCGGCGCAGGCCAGATCCTCCTCGGCCCGCCCGTCGTCCCCGGTGACGACGAAGGTCACCGTCCGCGCGCCCGTCCCGCGCAGCACCTCGGCGGTCGTCCCGGCCACCGGGAAGCTCGCGCACAGCACGAGCCCGGCGTCCGCCACGGCCAGCGCCCCGGTCGTACCGGCGGTGGTCTTCTGCACGATCGTGCGGCCGCGCACATCGAGCGAGCGCAGCCGCGCGGGCGAGTTGGCGAGGTCGAAGCCCGGCACCGGAGCCCCGTCCTGGAAGGCGAGCCAGCCCGGATTGCGGGCCTTCAGCTCCAGCGCCTCCTCCCGCGTGCCGGCGAACACGATCCGCTCGGCACCGCGCCGGAACGCCGAGGCGGCCACGGTGAACGCGCGCATGACGTCGATGACGACGGCGATGTCCGGGGCGGCCGGCGCGTCGGATATCCCGGTGAACACGGTCTGCATCGCACCATGGTCCGCCACCCGCCGCGGCTCACGGCAGCCCGGGCGTCCCCGGTGGCCCCGGGCGGGCGGCGCGCAGGCTGCGCAGGGCGAGGAGCAGGACGCCGATGTCGTCCAGGTAGACCGGATCGGGCAGCAGGTCGGCGGGGAGCAGCAGATAGGCCACCGCGCCCCAGAACACCCAGCGCGGTCCCGTCGGCAGCCCGGCCCGCAGCAGCGCGCGCCGGGTGCGCACCAGGCGTACGAGCAGGGCGACGGCGCCGGCGAGCAGGCCCGCGGCGACGACGGCGGCGACGATCAGCAGCAGGGTGGTGGAATCCATCGGGGCTCCTTGTGCGGCACGGGGCCTACGACGGCAGCTCGGGGGACGGCGGGTCGGTGCCGTCGGCGGGGCCCTCGGGGGCCGCCTTCGCCCGGCCGGGCAGACCGGGGAACCGCAGCCGTTCGAACGTCCGGGTGAGCTGCTGGAGCGGTGCCGGGGTCCGGGCGGCGGGCCGCTGCTGCGGCAGGGCGGGCGCGGGTACGTCGCGGTAGGCGGCCAGCGCCTCCAGGGCCTGCTCGGCGGCCTGCTTGTACAGGTCCCGGGACTTCGTCATGGCCTCCAGGGCCTCGGCGTACATGGCGACCAGCCGCCGCTCCCGGTCGAGCTGCTCCTGGTGGGTCATCAGGGTCCAGTTGTCCCTGAGGTCTGCCAGCGCCTCCGCCGCGTCCCGCGGTGCGGGCCGGGGCAGGGCGACGAAGTGCCGCAGGGCGGCGAAGAGTTCGGTGGGCTCGGAGCCGTCCAGGAAGACGCTGCGCACCCGGTGCGGTGCGCCGTCGTAGTCCGTCGGCGCCGGGTCCGGCGGCAGGAGTACGGCGCCGCCGCGCGGCACTTCGACGCCGAGGTCCTTCAGCGCCCAGTTGACGCCGCGTAGCTGGTGCGGGGCGGCGCGGTGCTCCACGACGCGGTGCCGGAGGCCGGGCGGCAGCAGGCGGGCCAGCGGCAGCCGGCCCTGTTCGTCGGGGGTCATGGCCTCGTGCACGACCAGATTGACGCACCAGGCCTCGCGGGCCGCGTCCCGCAGCCGGCGGCGCATCTCCTTGTCGTCCGCGGGCAGCGCGTTGACCTGCCGGAAGCGCAGGCCCGCGACCGTGGCGTGGTGGTCCCAGGAGCCGTCGTCGCCGGAACCGCCCTCGGGCCAGAACAGCGTCGCGGGCGAGGGCCAGCCCTCGTCCCAGGGCCGCTCGGCCTCCGCGACGAGGCGCCACTCGTGGCCCTGCGGCCTGTTCCGGCGGGGTTCGAGGGTGAGCCGGGCCCGTACGGTCACCGTGCCGCCGGCCCGCCAGCGCGCCTCGAAGATCCTGGGGGGTGGGCCGCCCTCGGACGTGTCCTCGGGCGCGGGAGGCTCGGCGAAGTCGTCGATGTCCCCGCTCTCCTTGTGCCGGCGCAGGGTGCGGCGGACGACGTCCTCGGGGGCGGGACCGGTGTGACGGCCGCTGGCCGCCCAGACGGACTGCGGGATGGCGGCGCGGTCGGTGGCGGAGTTCGACATAGGCCAATCTGCTGATGGGGGCGGGTGCGCCTCCCAGTATCGCCGCTCACCCCGCCGAAACGTAGACGGCCCCGCGCCCGCGCGCCGCACCGGCCCCGCCGGCGGTTCCGCGGCCGCCCATGCCAGGACCCACCCGCGTGCCCCACCCTCGGGGTGCGCGGGTGGGGCACCCGTGCCGGAGGGTCAGGCGCCGCTCGCGCGGAGCATGTCCTCACGCTCGACGATCTTCACGCGCTCGCGGCCCTGCGGTTCGCCCAGGGCGCGCTCGGCGGCGTCGAGGCGGTACCAGCCCTCCCACGTGGTGTAGCGCACGTCGCGCTCGGCGAGGAAGGCGTCCACGGCCTCCGGCGCGGGCGAGGCGGGGGTGTGCAGCCGGCCGGCCGCGTGGTCGGCGAGCAGGTTCGCCACCGTCTCGTTGGCGTCGCCCTTGGTGTGGCCGATGAGGCCGACGGGGCCGCGCCGGATCCAGCCGGTGACGTAGGTGGACTGGAGGTGCGTGCCGCCCTCCTCGATGACCCGGCCGCCCTCGTCCGGGACGGTGCCCGAGCCGAGGTCCCAGGGCAGCTTGGGCAGCTTCTCGGAGAGGTAGCCGACCGCGCGGTAGACGGCGGTGACGTCCCAGTCCTTGAACTCGCCGGTGCCCTTGACGTTGCCGGTGCCGTCGAGGGCGGTGCGCTCGGTGCGCAGGCCGACGACCTTGCCGTCCTCGCCGAGGATCTCCGCGGGGGACTCGAAGAAGTGCAGGAACAGCTTGTGCGGACGGTCGCCGACGTCGCGGATCGCCCAGTTCTCCAGGGTCTTGGCGACCATGTCGGCCTGCTTGTTGCCGCGCCGGGTCTCGATCGAGCCGGCGTCGTAGTCGATGTCCTCGGGGTCGACGATGACCTCGATGTTGGGGGAGTGGTCCAGCTCGCGCAGCTCCATCGGGCTGAACTTCGCCTGGGCCGGGCCACGGCGGCCGAAGACGTGGATCTCCAGCGCCTTGTTGGCCTTCAGGCCGTCGTAGACGTTCTGCGGGATCTCGGTCGGCAGCAGCTCGTCCGCGGTCTTGGCGAGGACGCGGGCCACGTCCAGGGCCACGTTGCCCACGCCGAGCACCGCGACCTTCTCCGCCTGGAGCGGCCAGGTGCGCGGGACGTCCGGGTGGCCGTCGTACCAGGAGACGAAGTCGGCGGCGCCGTAGGAGCCGTCCAGGTCGATGCCGGGTATGGACAGCGCGCGGTCGGCCATGGCGCCGGTGGAGAAGATCACCGCGTCGTAGAAGGCGCGCAGGTCGTCCAGGCTGATGTCCGTCGGGTAGTCGACGTTGCCGAACAGCCGGATCTGCGGCTTGTCCAGCACCTGGTGCAGGGCGGTGACGATGCCCTTGATGCGGGGGTGGTCGGGCGCGACGCCGTAGCGGATCAGGCCGAACGGGGCGGGCATGCGCTCGAAGAGGTCGATGGACACGCCGGGGTCGGCGGCCGTCTCGGACTTGAGCAGGGCGTCGGCGGCGTAGATCCCGGCGGGGCCGGCTCCGACGATGGCTACCCGCAGGGGGCGCGGCATGATCAGTTCCCTTCGAGTGAAACAGTCGACTCGATCGGGAAGCCTAAGCTAAGGCAGTCCTAAGTAGGTACGGGGGTCCCGCCTATGACCTCATAAGGACACCTTATGACTTCCCCAGGGGTGCCTTATGAGTGCCGTCGGGGGTCCCCCCGGGCACCGGCTCCGGCCGTCTCAGGCGGCCTGGACGGTCCGCCGGGCGAGCTCGTACGCGGGCAGCATGGCGTCGTGCTCGTCCGTGTCCATCCCGCCCAGGTGGACGACGACCGGACCGTCCGGCGTGTCCACGGCGAAGGCGCTCTCCTTCTTGGTCTCGTCCAGGAGCTTGCTGGTGTACAGGTACTCCACCTCCACGCCGTGCAGGCCGCCGTCCGCCGTGAAGTCCCGGTACGTCTCCTCGCTGACGTCGCCCTCGGCGGCGACGAACCCCCGCAGCACGCCGCGCAGGTCGTCGTGGGCCGCCTCGCCGGTCCAGACGCGCAGGAAGCCGATGTTCCCGGCCGGTTTGGCGTCGATCTCGCAGGCGGCCGTCACCGGGCCCTGGCGCAGGAGCGCGTCGGTGAGCGCCCCGGTGAGGTCGTCGTCGGCGCCCTTCGACGCCTTGGCCGCGGACGCCCCCGCGTCGATCGACTCGGCCTTCCAGTCCTTGGCGATGTCGAAGCGGACGGGCAGCGCGCAGGGCGAACCGGCGGCGCCGATCGTGCTGCCGCGCACCGTCGCCGGGGCCTTCGTCCCGGCCCCCGCCGCGTGCGTGCTCGCCGGGTCCTTGCCCGTACCGTGCCCCGCCCCCGCGCAACCGCCCAGTACCGCCGCGAGCGTCACCGCCGCGACCGCCCGGACCCCGGCCTTCCCCACCCTGACCTGCATTGCCGTCTCCCCTCCGGTTCAGCGCGCTCACTGTAACCGAGGGCGCGGAACCGGGGAGAGGCCCTATTCGGCGGGCCGTCGGCAGTACAGGAACACGTGCGGCTCCGGTGCGGCGTCGGGGTGCGCCGGCGCGAACTCGGTGCGCTCCTCCGCCAGTACGGTCAGTCCGGCCCGGCCGGCCAGTGACCTGAACGCGTCCGTGCCGAAGCTCGTCACCCGCACCGGCTGACCCATGAAGAGTCCCTCGGCGTTCTCGATGTCGAAGGGTACGGTCGCCAGCACCACGAACCCGCCGGGGCGCACCGCCCGCGCCAGCCGGCCCACCACGGCCTCCTGCTCGGCCCGGTCCATCTGGAGCAGCGAGAAGTAGGCGCAGGCCGCGTCGAACGACCCCTCCTCCAGCGGGAGTTCACGGATGTCGGCCCGGCGGAACTCGGCTCCGGGCACCTGCCGCGCGGCCAGCTCGACCATCACCGGGGACACGTCGACGCCCAGTACCCGGTGACCGGCGTCCGCCAGGGTCTCGGCGGTCGGCCGGCCGGTTCCGCAGCCGACGTCCAGCACCCGGCTGCCCGGCGCCAGCCGCTCCAGCAGCCACCGCAGGGACGCCCGGTGCGCCTCGGAGGAGGCGAACGCCTTCTCGTAGTCGAGACCCAGCGCGTCGAACACCACGGCCGCCGGCACCCGGCGTTCCTCCTCGGCCACCACGGCTCCTCCCGTCGCACGGCACGGACCCGCATCGCGCGGACCGGTACGGCATCGATCGGCACGTCACCGATCGGCTCGGCACGGACCGGCGCGGCACGGACCGGCACGGGGCCGATCGGCTCCGCACCGACGCCCGGCATCCTCGCACCCGCGCGGCGCGCCCACAACGGCACGGGCGAAGGCCCGTTTGCGCACCGCGCGCCGGACCCGGCAGGGTGCGGGTGTGCCCACCTTGCTGATCGTCCACCACACCCCGTCGCCCCACTGCCAGGCCCTGTTCGAGGCCGTCGTCTCCGGTGCCACGGCACCCGGGATCGAGGGCGTCCGGGTCGTTCGCCGCGCGGCCCTCGCGGCCACCGCCGCCGACGTCCTCGAAGCCGACGGCTACCTCCTCGGCACCCCCGCGAACCTCGGCTACATCTCCGGCGCCCTCAAACACTTCTTCGACCAGATCTACTACCCCTGCCTGGACGAGACCCGCGGCCGTCCCTTCGGCTACTACGTCCACGGGGGCAACGACGTCACCGGCGCGGTGCGCGCCCTCGACTCCATCACCACCGGCCTCGGCTGGCGCCGCGCGGCCGAACCGGTCACCGTCACGGGTGAACCCGGCCGCACCGGCACGGAGGCCTGCTGGGAACTGGGCGCCACCCTCGCGGCGGGCCTGTCCGACTGACCCGCCCGGTCACGCCGCCCGGCGGCCCCCGGCCCAGCCGTGCTCGCGCAGCGGCCCCACCTCCAGGCCCCGCTGCTCACAGGTGTCCAGGATGCGCGGCAGGGCGCCGAGGGTGGCGCGCCAGGAGCCGGGGGCGGAGGTGCAGTCGGAGTCGTGGAGCAGGATGGTGCCGCCCCCGCGCAGATCGCGGACGACGGTCCGGTGCACCGATGAAGGGGTGGCCCGGGCGGTCCAGTCTTCGCCCCAGCAGGTCCACAGCACCGGCGTCAGGTCCAGCCGCCGGGCGGCCAGATGGGCGGCGGCCGACATCACGCCGTAGGGCGGCCGGAACAGGGCCGGGCGCCGGCCGGTGAGATCGCCGACCAGGTCCCGCGCGCGGGCGAGGTCGTCGTGGGTCGCCCGGGGACCGCGCAGCAGCAGCGGGCGGTGCAGCCAGCCGTGGACGCCGATCTCATGGCCCTCGGCGGCGATCTCGCGCACCAGCCCGGGGCTGCGCCGGGCCTCGCGGCCGAGCAGGAAGAAGGTCGCGCGGACCCCGCGCGCGGCCAGCGCGCCCAGGAACAGGGGAGTGGAGCGGGGATCGGGCCCGTCGTCGAAGGTGAGGGCGACGTGCCCGGCCCGGCCCCGCCCGGACAGCCGGGGCATGGCGCGGTTGCGCAGGGGGCCGAACGTGGAGATCACCGGCGCGGCGTGCACGGCGGCGAGGACGGGCAGCGCGGCCAGCGCGGTGCCGCGCAGGGCGGGGGTGACGGTCATGGGCGGTGGCTCTCCGGGTGCGGGGCGCCCGGGGCGCCGGTGTGCGGGGTGTCCGAGGCGTGGCCGTCGCCGTCGAAGTCCAGTTCGTGGCCGAGGGCGTGCATCAGGCGGGGGCCGTCGTCGGTGGTGGCGACCGCCGTGCCCAGCGCGGTCGCCCACAGGGCGCACGCCACCGCCGCGACGGCGGCGAGCCGCCGCGGGCGCCGGCTGTGCCGTCGTGCCGGGGCCGGTGCGGCCGCGCCCGCGGGGGCCGCGCGGGCGATGCGCGCGATCTCGGCGGCGGGGCCGTGCGCCGGGTCCGCGAACAGCGCCAGTCCGGCCGCGCGCTGCCGCAGCCCGCGCGCCCCCTCGGCCAACTCGGACACCACCGGGGCGAGTTGCCCGGCATCCCGGATCCACGCGGCGACTCCCGCCTCCGCCAGGGCGGCGGCGTTGGTCTGCCCGTGGCCGGGTATGCAGCGGTAACTCGCGACCGGCAGCCCCGCGGCGAACGCCTCCAGGGAGGTCAGCCCGCCGGCGTTCTGCACCAGCACGTCGGCGGCGTGCATCAGGCCGGGCATGTCCTCCACCCACCCGAAGGCGTGGTCGACGCCGTCGGCCCGCAGCCGGGCGGCCAGCGCCTCGTTGCGGCCGCACACCACCACGGGGACCGCGACCCCGGACGCCCGCAGCTCCAGGGCCACCTGCCGGACCGGGCCCACCCCCCACGAACCGGCGACCAGCAGGGCCAGCGGCGCGTTCGCGGGCAGGCCGAAGCGGGCACGGGCGGCGGCGCGCGCGCCCTCGTCGGCCGGGCGGAAGCGCGGGTCGGTGACCGGTCCGGTCACCCGCACGTCCCGGGCCCCGGCGTCCCGGGCCTGTCCGGCGGGCACGGCGTGTGCCGCGAGATGGACGTCGATGCCGTCGGCCACCCACAGCGGATGCACCGAGAAGTCGGTCAGATAGGTGAGCGCCGGGACGGTCAGCCGGCCGGCCCGGCGCAGCCCGCCCAGGACGCGGCTGGCGCCCGGGTAGGTGGAGACGACCGCCCGGGTGCCCGCCGGCAGTGCCCGCAACACCCGCTCCTCGGCCCCGCGCAGCAGCGCCGCGGCCAACGGGCCGCCGCCGCCCGCGCGTTCGGTGCTGCGATAGATGCGCTGGTAGGCCCAGGGCGCTGTGAGCAGCATCCGGTGGTAGCCGTCCCGGATGAGCCGGCCGGTCCCGGCGGGCAGCAGGTCCAGAAGGTCGAGCCGGTCCACCACGAACCCGTCCGCCGTGAGCCGGCGGGCCAGCTCCGCGGCGGCTCCGTCGTGCCCGGCACCGACGCCGGCGGACAGGAGCGTGACCCGTTCGGCCGCCGCGGCGGGCACGGCCGGCGGCGCGGCACGCAGGGTGGCGGCCGCCAGGGCCCGCAGATGGGCCGTACTTCCGAGGTGGGGCATGGGTGTGCCTTCCGCGCGAGAGCAGCGAGAACAGCAGGAGGGAGGTCCGCGCGGGTGCCGGGCGGAGCGACCGGAACTCTACAACATGTAGTAGATGATCTCGTACGAGATGTAGTAGCAGGCGGGTAGGCTGGACACCGAAGCGTCAAGCCCAGGCAAAAGGCCGACAGGGAGCGGGAGGAGGAGCGAGAAGTGCGCGAGCGAGGGAGCGGCGATGCCGGGGAGCCGGCCGGCCGGAGGGCGCGCGGCGAACTGGAGAGCGGCGTGCTGGCCGTGCTCTGGGCCGCGGACGGACCGCTGACCGCCCGGCAGGTCCTGGCCGGGCTGCCCGGCGACCTGGCGTACACCACCGCGCTGACCATCCTGTCCCGCCTGTACGACAAGGGGATGCTGGTCCGGCGGCGGGAGGGCCGCGGCTACGCCTACGCCCCCGCGCGGGACGAGGCGTCCGACACCGCCGCCCGGATGCGCACCCTGCTGGACCGCGGCTCGGACCGGGAGGCGGTGCTCGCCCGGTTCGTCTCCGAACTCTCCGCGGCGGACGAGCAGTTGCTCCAGCGGCTGCTCACCGGGTCCGAGCCGGACCGCCCCGCCGAGGAGTCGTGACCGGGTGACCTTCACCGTCTACGTGCCGCTGCTGGTGACCGTCGTCCTCGGGGTGCTCGCCCCCCGCGTCGCCCGCCGGCTGCCGCCCCGCTCCGCCGCCCGCTCCCTGGCCTGCGCCGCACTGGTGACGGCCCTCGGCTGGCTCGGCTCGCTCGCCCTGCTGTCCTTCACCGGTCTCGCGCAGATCCCCGAGGTCGCCGAGCAGGGCCACTGGTCGGTGGCCGCGCTGCGCGCCGAGGACCCGGTCTCCCTCGCCGTCGCGGCACTCGGCGCGCTCGGCCTGGCCGCCGGGGCCGGCTCGCTCGCCGTGGCCGTCGTACGGGCGACGCGGCACCTGCTGTGGGCCCGGCGGGAGGCGGCGGCGCTGCCCGGCGGCACCGAACTGGCCGTCCTCGACGACGAGGTGCCCCAGGCCTTCGCGCTGCCCGGCGCGCCCGGCCGGATCGTGGTCTCCCGGGGCATGCTGCGCTGCCTGGGCGACGACGAGCGCGCCGCCCTGCTCGCGCACGAACGGGCCCATCTGCGCGGCCGGCACCACCTCTACCTCGCCCTGTGGCGGTGCGCGGCCGCCGTCACCCCGCTGCTGCGGCCGCTCGCCGACGCCGGAGGCTTCGTGCTGGAGCGCTGGGCCGACGAGGACGCCGCCGCGCATGTGGGCAGCCGTAGGGTGGTCGCCCGCGCCGTCGGCCGCGCCGCCCTGGCCTCCGCCGCCGTGGCCGGCCGTCCCGCGCTGGCCGCGACCGGCGGGGCCGTGCCGCAGCGGGTGCGGGCCCTGCTGGCCCCGCCTCCGCCGCCCCGGGCCCTGCCGTTCGTGGTCGGCGCCGCGCTGCTCGCCCTGTGCTGCGCCAGCCTCGCCGAGGCCGTCTCCGACAGCGAGCGCATGGTCGTGACCGCGCGCTCGGCCGAGTGCGCCTCGGCCACCGCCCCCGCGGACCCGGCCGGTCCGGGCCTCGCCGCCCCGGTCGCCGCCGACCCGGACCCCCGCGCGGACGGCGCGCCGCACCGGCACCACCACTGCCACCCGCGCCGGCACGACAGGCCGGCGTAGTACGGCGGTACCACCCCCTCTGCCCCGTTCAGCCCCCAGTACCACGGGTTCGTGGGGTTTCGGCGCCTAGCGTGGCGGTTGAGACGTCAGACGTGGCGGACGCCGCGGCCCGCGAGGGCGCGACGGACGCCGCGGTCCGCGAAAGAGGGAGCCCGCATGATCGAGGCACGACGACTGACCAAGAGGTACGGCGAGAAGACGGCGGTCGACGGACTGGACTTCGTCGTCAGGCCCGGCACCGTCACCGGCTTCCTGGGCCCGAACGGCGCCGGCAAGTCCACCACCATGCGCATGATCGTCGGCCTCGACGCCCCGACGAGCGGCTCCGTCACCGTGGGCGGCCGCCACTACGCCGGCCACCGCGCCCCGCTCCAGGAGGTCGGCGCGCTGCTGGAGGCGAAGTCCGTCCACCCCGGCCGCTCGGCCTACCAGCACCTGCGGGCGCTCGCCCTGACCCATGGCATCCCGCGCCGCCGCGTCGACGAGGTCGTCCAGCTCGCCGGGCTCGGCAGCGTCGCCGGGAAGCGGGCCGGTTCCTTCTCGCTCGGCATGGGCCAGCGGCTCGGCATCGCCGCCGCCCTGCTCGGCGACCCCCGCACGGTGATGCTGGACGAGCCGGTCAACGGCCTCGATCCCGAGGGCGTCCTGTGGATCCGCAACCTGCTCACCTCGCTGGCGGCCGAGGGCCGGACGGTCTTCGTCTCCTCCCACCTGATGAGCGAGGTCGCCCAGGTCGCGGACCACCTGATCGTCGTGGGCCGGGGACGGCTGCTCGCCGACACGACCGTGCGGGACCTGGTGCGCGCGGCGGGTGGTGACACCGTCAGGGTCGCCACCGCGGACCCCGGACGCCTGCGGGAGGTGCTCGCCGGGCCGGGCGTGGAGATCACCGGGCGCATCGGCTCGGAAGAACTCCAGGTCAGCGGGGTCACCGCCCGTGAGATCGGGCTGACGGCGGCCGAACACGGCATCCCCCTGTTCGAGCTGAGCACCAAGGCGGTGACGCTGGAGTCGGCCTTCATGGAACTGACCCGGGACGCCGTCGAGTACCACGGCACCACGGGCACCGACCGTGCGGGCACCACTACCGGTACCGAACGCGCGGGCACCACCACCGGCACCGACCGCACCGGGAGCGCCGCATGAGCACCCTCACCGAGACCACCTCGGCCGCCGGGAACACCGGGGCCGCGTCCGGCCGCCCCGCCTACCGGGTGACCGGACGGCGCGTCCTGGCCTCCGAATGGGCCAAACTCTGGTCCCTGCGCTCCACCTGGATCACCCTCGGACTGGGACTGCTGTTCCTCGTCGTCTTCGGCGTCATCGCCGCCTACCGCTACCAGTCCATGCTCGGCTCACCCCGCATGGACAAGGAGTTCGCCCGCTCCACGGCCCTCAGCCTCTCCCTCTTCGGCGCCAACTTCGCCCAACTCGCCCTCGGCGTACTCGGCGTACTGGTCACGGCGGGGGAGTACTCCACCGGCATGATCCGCTCCACCATGGCGGCGGTGCCGCGCCGGCTGCCCGTGCTCTGGTCCAAGGCGGCGGTGTACGGGCTGATCGCGCTCGTCGTCGGCACGGCCGGCGCGTTCGTCGCCTTCCTCGTCGGCAGCCGGGTCGTCTCCGGCACGCCCGCCGCCCTGACCCTGGGTCACCCGGGCGTCGTGCGCGGCCTGTTCGGCGCCGGGCTCTACCTGGGGCTCGTCGGGGTCATCGGCACGGCCCTGGGCGCCCTGCTGCGCTCGGTGGCGGGCGGCATCTCCGTCCTGGTCGCCGCCTTCATGCTCGTCCCCGGCCTCGCCTCCCTGCTGCCCGCTTCCTGGCAGGATCACATCGGCCCGTACCTGCCGAGCAACGCGGGCCAGGCGGTGTACGCGCTCACGCACGACGCCACCACGCTGTCCCCCGGCGCCGGGCTGCTGGTCTTCCTCGGCTGGACCGCGCTGGTGCTGGCGGGGGCGGCGTACCGGCTGCGGCGGGGGGACGTCTGACGGGGACCCGCGCCGTGACCGCACTGTCTCCCGCCGCGCCCGTCCCCGGGCCCCCGGCGGTCACGGAGGACCTCGGCGCGATCGGGCCGCTGGTCGCCCGGCTCGGCCGGGCCGGCCGGCGGCTGCGGCACGCCGACCGCGCCCGGCCCTGGGCGCTGGACACGGCCGTGGTGGCCGTCGTCTTCCTGCTGTTCTGTCTGCCGGACCTGCTGCACGGCGGGGTCGTCGACGCCGACGGACCGCGGCGGTTCCGGCTCGCGTTCACCCGGCCGCCGCTCTGGGCCATGCTCGCCGCGCAGGCGGGCCTGGTACTGCCGCTGCTGTGGCGCAGGCGCCGTCCCGCGACGGCCTTCGGCGCCGTCGCCCTCGTGTTCGTCCTCCAGTGGGCGATCGGCGCCGCCCTGCACGCGGACGTCGCGCTCCTCATCGCCCTGTACAGCCTCGCCCTGTACAGCCTCGCCCTGTACAGCCTCGCCCTGCACGGCCGGCCCCGCCAACTGCCCTGGGCCTGCGCGGTCATGGCCGCCGGCCTGTGTCTGGTCGCGGTACGGGTGTCGGTGGTCGTGTCCGTGACGGACGCGCTGTTCTTCCTGCTGAGCACGGCGACCGCAGCCCTCGCGCTGCGCCTGGTGATCCGGATCCGCCGTGCCCAGCTCGCCGCGCTGCGGGACCGGGCGGCGCGCCTGGAGACGGAGCGCGACCAGCGCAGCAGACTGGCCGCCGCCTCGGAACGCGCCCGGGTGGCAAGGGAGATGCACGACATCGTCGGCCATCACCTGTCGGTCGTGATCATCCTCGCCGACGCGGGCGCCCGCGCCACCGCCACCGCCACCGGTCCCGAACGCGGCGCGGAGGCCCTGCGCCTCATCGGCGACACCGGCCGCCGGGCACTGGGCGAACTCCGGCGCGTCCTGGGCGTGTTGCGGGACACCGACACCCCGTCCACCGGTCCCGAACTCGGCCCGCAGCCCGGCCTCGCGGACATCGACACCCTGTGCCACGGCGTGCGTGCCGCCGGGCTCGACGTCGTCCACCGGACCGCCGGGAACGTCGAATCCCTGGACGAGGGCGTGCGGTTGACCGTCTACCGGATCGTGCGGGAAGCCATCACGAACACCCTCAAGCACGCGGGCACCGGCACCCGGGTGGAGCTGGCGATCGACGTCGAGGACACCCGCCTCGGCATCCGGGTCCGCGACACCGGCACGGCCGCCGGAGCCCGCCGACAGGCGGACGGACAGGGCCTGACGGGCATGCGGGAGCGCGCGGCGCTGTACGGCGGGCACGTCAGCGCGGGCCCCGCGCCGGGCGGCGGCTGGACCGTGTCGGCCACCCTCGACCTCACCCCACGGGAGGGAGCGCCGTGACCACCGTGCTCATCGTGGACGACCAGCCGCTGCAACGGTACGGCTTCCGTATGCTGCTGGACTCCGTCCCCGACACCGAGGTGGTCGGTGAGGCCGCCCATGGCGCGGAGGCCGTCCGCAGGACCGCCCAATTGTGCCCGGACGTCGTCCTGATGGACATCCGCATGCCCGGAATGGACGGCATCGAGGCCACCCGCCGCATCGTCGCCGCCGGGGACCGCTCACGCGTCCTGGTGCTGACCACCTTCGACCTGGACGAGTACGTGCACGCGGCCCTGCGCGCCGGCGCCAGCGGCTTTCTGCTGAAGGACGCCCGTCCCGACGAACTGCTGGCCGGCATCCGAGCCGTCGCCGGCGGCGACGCGGTGATCGCCCCCGCCCTCACCCGCCGCCTCCTGGACGCGTACGCCCGCTACGGCTCCGCCCGCACCGACGACCCCCGGCTCGACCGCCTGACCGAGCGGGAACGCGAGATCCTGGTCGCCATCGGCAACGGCTGGACCAACGGCGAGATCGCCGCCCGCCTCGTCCTGTCCGAGTCCACGGTCAAGACCCACGTCGGCCGCGTCCTGGCCAAGACGGGCGCCCGCGACCGCGTCCAGGCGGTGATCTTCGCGTACGACCTCGGCCTGGCCCGCCCCCACGCGCGCTGACGCCGGACCCCTGTCCTCCCGGCCCGGCCCCACGCCGCCCCGGGTCATCCCTAGGCCACACGAGTGACCCACGCCCGCCGGAAAAGCGGGGCGGGTTCCGCGAGCCACCCGCCCGGCGGCCCGTCACCGGGCGGCCCGCTCCCGGCGCGCTGCCCGGCCCGACCGCACCCGGCACGGCGCGGACGAAGGTGCGGGGCCGGTGGGGCTGGCCCACGATGGACGCGGGTCGTGTCCCGCCGACGCGGCCGCAGCCGTACGTAGTCGAACCGAGGGAGCGTCGGATGCGAGCGGACGGCACCGCACCCGAAGGGACCGCGCCGGGCGGTCCGGACCCCGGGGAAGTGCTGCGCGGCTGCGCGCGGGACGTGCTGGAGGTCGCCGAGGGCATCCGCGCGGTCTCCGACCGCACCGCCGCCACCCTGTTCGCCCCGGACCTGACCGCCGCCACCCGCCGCCGCCCCCGCGGCGCCCTCGCCGGGCGCTGGGCACTGCTGCGGGCCCTCACCGGAAGGCCGGGCCTCGGCGGCCTGGCGGGCCCGGGTACGCGCGGCGGCCTGCCCCGCGCGCTCGGCGGGGAGAACCTGGCCGTGCCGGTGGCCCTCACCGCCCTGCGCCTGCGGATCACCGCGCTCCTCGCCGACCACCCCGAACTGGCGCGCGCCCCGGGCATGCGCCTGCTGACCCGGGCCCTCGCCGCCGACCGCGACCAGGACGCCGTACGGGCCCTGCGCGCCCTGCTCCGGGACCGTACGGCCCAGCGCGCCCTGTCCGGGCTCGCGCCGCTGATATCCGAACTCCTCACCGTCCGCGCCCTGTTGGACGGACAGTCCGAGGGGGCCGGCACCGCCGAGGGCGGCGCCGAGGCCGTCGAGCTCACCGACCAGCGCCGGCGGACCCTCGCCACCGAGGGCTCCCTCCTCGGCTTCCTGCGCAACATCGAGGTGCTGTCCACCGACGGGCGGATCCTCGTGCAGAACGTGCGCGGCCCCGACGGCGTCGTCCGCTACGTGCTCCAGGCCCCCGGCACCGCCCCCGGCCGCCCCCGCGCCGACGCCCCGCAGGACCTGATGGGCGCCTGGCGCGACCTGCGCGCGACGGACTCCCCGTACACCCGCTCCCTGGTGCACGCCCTCGCCGTCCACGGCATCCCGCGCGGCGCCGAACTCGCCCTGATCGGCCACGGCGAGGGCGGCAACGCGGTCCTCAACCTCGCCCAGGACGAGGAGTTCTGCCGCACCTACCGCGTCACCCACGCCATCGCCGTGGGCTCCCCCTACGGCGACCGGAAACCCGCCGACCCCCGCACCTGGGTCGCCACCGTCACCAACCAGTACGACCTGGTGGCCGCCCCGGACGGCCACCGCACGGACCCGGCGGCCCCCTCGGAGCCGGTCGGCCCCACCCGCTACCACGTCGAATACGCCGGACCCACCCGCGAGTTCCCCCTGTGCCACCGGCTGCGCGAGTACATCGAGCACCTGAGGTCCCTGCTCCCCGGGGCCCGCGCGGACATGGACGAGGCGCTCGCGCCCTACCGCGGCCCCGTCGTGCGCACCCAGGCCTACCAGCTCAAGGACCGCGCCCACCCGCCCGCCGGCCATCCCTTCCTCACCCTCGCCACCGCCCCCGTGCGCACCACGGTGGGCCCGGTCGACGTGCCCGTGCGCTACTACGACTCCGCCGCCGCGCACCTCTGCTTCCCCGTCGACCCCGCCGCCGCCCGGAGCCTGCTGCCCGACGCGGACTGGCTGAACCCCAGCCGGCTCGGGCCCCGGGCCCTCGCGGTGCTCTCCGTGCACGAGCACCGGTGCACCACCATCGGCCCGTACACCGAGATCGCCCTGTCCGTCCTGGTGGACGACCTGTGGCGGCCGCGACCGTACGACGCCGTCACCGATCTGCTGCGCCGCGTCGACCTGCGCCGCACCGGCCGCTACGTCCTCTCGCTCGCCGTCACCACCGAGGCGGCCCGCGTGGTCGCGCAGGAGGTCTGGGGCCAGCCGGCGCTTCGGATGCGCGCCGAGGCCGACCTGACGGGCCGGGAGATCCGGGCCCGGTCCGAGGAGCTCGGGCTCGTGGTCGAGGGCCGCCTCGGACCGGGCGTGCGCTGCCCGGACGCCGACCGGGCCCTGTACGGCCGCCGGGGCACCGGCACGGTGCGCACCCTGGTCCGGGCCCACGGCAGGCTCCGGCTGCACCCGGGCGCGGGCGTCCGGGTACGGCTCGACACCGCCGCCGCCGAACCCCTCGCCGGGCAGCTGCGCAGGCTCGGCATCCACGCGGCCCGGCCTCTGTTCGTGCTCGCCTGCCCGCAGTTCACGGCACACCGCGGCGGCGGTGCGGTGCTGGCCCGCTGAAGTCTCAAGCGCCGTGAGAATCCAGCCGAGTTGGGAGTCCCCATGGTGACCGAGTCCCCCCGGGCGAGCACCGGCGGTGCCGATGAAGTTCTGGCCCACGTGGGCCGGTTGCGGGCCGACGCCGGGCTCATGGACGGCTACGCCCGGCGTCTGCGCACCACCGCCGGCACGCTCGCCACCTGTCCCTCGGCACCCGGGTGGAGCCGCCCCGCCCTGGAACGACAGGCGGCCGCCTGTGCCTCGGCGGCGGACCGGCTGCGCGCCGCCGCCGAGGCGCTGCTCAGCCATGCGCGCGCCGACCGGCCCGCGCAGGGCACGGCGGCGTCGTCGTAGCGGGGTGCGGTCAGCCGGGCTGTTCCTCGGAGCCGGGCTTCGGGCGGGCGCGGGTCCAGGAGGGGTCGACGATCGGGAGGGGGAGGGGGAGGGGGAGGGGGAGGGGGAAGCGGTGAGCGGTGTGGTGCATGGGGATCCTTCGGACTGGTGGGGGGTGGGTCCGCGACGATGGTGTGAAGAGCGGGTGGGCCGAAGAGCCTTAGCCGGACGGTGATGCCGTCCCGCGCCCGTGCTGATCGTCGAGGCCGGGGCGGCGGGCGTCCGTGCGGGACGACCGGTCGGTTCCGCCGTCCGGGGGCGGGCGGTGCAGTGGTCGGAGGAAGGAGGGCGGAGCCATCGCCGTGCGCCTTTCGTCCGGCCTCGCGTGGAATGCGCCCGGCCTCGCGTGGTGGGGGTGTCGGTCGGCCGGCCGCGCGCAGCAGACGGCACACCGCCCCGGACGAGGCCGTGCCGCGGCCCGTCCCCCGACCGGCCGCGCCGCCTGCTCCTCGGTCGGCCGGAGCAGTCGCTCCACTTTCCCATCTGCCAACAACGGGCCGCAACCTGCGAGTTGAAAATGGCAGCCGGCCGTGTGCATGCTGCCTGCATAGGGCACACATATGCGAGCGACGGTGTGCGAGGGCGACCCTGATGCCTGCTCCCGGGGGTGGGGATGACCACGGAGACCGACTGGGGCGGCGCTCCCCGCGCGCTGCGCATGATCCTCGGCCGGCGGCTGGCGGAGCTGCGGATCAGGGCCGGGCTCGGATACGCCGAGGCGGCCACCGCCATCGGGGTCAGCCACTCCACGATCCGCCGCATGGAGGCCGCCACGGTGGCCCGCCTGCGCCTCGCGGACGCCGAGAAACTCCTCCAGGTCTACGGCATGACCGACCGGCGCGAGATCGACGCCTTCCTGCGCTCGGTGCGCGAGGCCAACAAGCGCGGCTGGTGGCACGGTTACCGCGACGTCATGCCCGACTGGTGCGCCGCCTACCTCAGCCTGGAACAGGCCGCCGACCACATCGTCGGCTACGGGAACCAGTGCGTGCCCGGCCTGTTGCAGACCGAGCGGTACGCCCGCGCCCTGCTCCGCGCGACCCACCCGCACGCCCCCGCGGAGGCCGTCGAACGCCGGGTCGCCGTGCACATGCGACGGCAGCGACTCCTGGCCAGGACCGAGCCCCCGCGGGTGCGGGTGGTGATGGACGAGACCGTGCTGCGCCGGACCGTCGGCGGCCCCGCGGTGATGCGCGCGCAGATCGACCACCTGGTCGAGATCGGCCGGCTGCCCCACGTGACCGTGCAGCTCATGCCGTTCGCCCATGGCCCGCACCCCGCGACGCCCGCGGCCGCCTGCCATCTCTTCCGCTTCCGGGCCCGTGAACTGCCCGACACCGTCTTCGTCGACGGTCTGCTCGGGGCCGCCCACGTCGACAAGCCCGAGCACGTCGACTCCTACCGCCAGGCCCTGGACCGCCTCGCCGCCCAGGCCGCGCCCGCGGCCCGGACCGAGACCCTGCTCGGCGCGATCCGCGGGGAGCTGTGAGGACCGCCGCGGTCTTTGGCGGGGAGCGGGGCACCCGCATGGCCCTCGGCCGGCTCGCCCGGCTGCCGGAGGAACGGTAGAACCGGATACATGACCGGATCGGCACGCGCCGGGGCCGGTCATCGATGCAACACGGTCTTGCCGGCCGTCGACGGCCGGGACCGGCCCGCCCGTCAGGAAACCGGGGGAACGAGACAGATGTCCGTCCGCAGCCGCACCACCCTGCTCACCGCCCTCGCCCTCGCCGCCGGCCTCGGCCTGGCCGCGGGGACACCCGCACTCGCCCGCCCCTCGGCCGTCCGCCCCAGCGACGCCGCCCAGGGCGACGCGCGCAACGTCACCCAGCACGTCGCCGACTTCTACGGCGCCTACATCGACGCCGCCTGGGCCGGCGACGACAAGGCCGCGGACGCCGGCGCCAAGGCCCTGCGCGCCTTCTACCTCTCTCCGGCCGCCCAGCAGAAGGTCGCCGCCTACGAGACCGAGAAGCACGCCGACGGCATCCTGTTCGCCCAGAACCTGCCGGTGCGGTGGCAGGTGACCTACACCGGTTCGGGCGCCGGCCACGCCACCAACCAGGTGACACTGACCTGGAGCGACGGCCCCCACGCCGAGGTCACCCGGATCGACGTCGAGTCCGACCTGCGGACCCTGAAGATCACCGACCTCAGGCCGGCCGGCTGACCCGGCGGCACGGTCGTACGGCCCCGCTCCCGCTGGAGCGGGGCTACGGCCGCTCCGCGCCCGCCGCGTCAGGTCGTACGGCCGGCCGCCCGTGACCATGCCCATGGCCGTGGTGGTGCCGGTCGACGGGGGCGCGGTGCAGCGCGATCAGCGCGGCGTCGTCGCCGAGGCGGCCCCCGGCGTGGGCGAGCAGATCGCGCCGGATGTGGTGCAGCAGCGCCTCGGGGCTGACGTCGGTCCACCGCGTCACCCGCTCCGCGAGCGGATAGAACCGGCCTTGGGCATCCCGTGCCTCCGCGACCCCGTCGGTGTAGAGCAGCAGCGTGTCACCGGGCGCGAAGGAGAAGGCGTCCAGCGTGTGCTCCGTGCTCGCCGACAGCCCCCGCACGCCGAGCGGGGGCGAGGGGTGCAGGCTCGGCGTCGTCACCCCGTGCCCCGGGCTCAGCAGCAGCGGCGGCGGATGCCCGCAGCTGGTCATCCGGGTGATCTGGTCCCGGTCCGGGATCTCCACCAGCAGCGCGGTGGCGAACCGCTCGCCCGCCTCCTCCGCAGGCTCCAGATCGGCCGTGTACCGGGTGACGCTCTGCTCCAGCGCGCTGACCAGCTCCTCCAGCGCCCGATGCCGGTGGGCGCCCTCCCGGAACGCGCTGAGCAGCAGCGCGGCCTCGCCGATGGCGGGCAGGCCCTTGCCGCGGACGTCGCCGATCAGCACCCGTACGGCGCCGTCGCACCGGGTCGCCGCGTACAGGTCGCCGCCGATCTGCGCCTCGTCCTCCGCGGCCAGGTACAGCGAGGCGATCCGCAGTGGGCCGATCCGCTCGGGCAACGGCCACATGAGCACGTGCTGCGCGGCCTCGGCGACCGTGCGGACCTGGGCCAGCTGGGCCTGCCGCCGTTCGCGCAGGGCGCTGTAGAGGACCACCAGGACCGAGAGCACCGCGATGGTGATGACCTGCACGATGTGGTTCGAGGTGCCGATCCCGCCGTGGGCCGCGCCGACGAGGACCTGCGCGCCCGTGGCCAGCGCGCCGACGGCGGCCGTGGTCCGGGGGCCGGCGAAGGACGGGGTCAGCGCGGGCGCGATGACCAGGGCCGGACCGAGGTGGATGCTTTCCGGCGACCGTATGTCCACCACCGTGATCACCACGATGAGCGTGACCGGCAGCAGCAGCAACGCGTGCGACGACAGCCAGAACCGCCGGGGACCCGCCGTCGGCCCGACCCGCAATCTCATGCCTACCAGCGTGCTCCCGGCCGGATCGAGCGGCCACTCGCCCCGGCGGGGCGTCGCGGAGCCGCCCCTTCCGAGTCCCCGCGGGAGTGCGGTGTCGCCCCGGCCGCCCCGGGTACCCGTACGGCCCCCCGGGGCCCGCCCAGGCCGCCGGGGCACGGTGCCGCGAAGGGAGGGCCATGACGCACAACCGGGAGGAGACCGCGTCCGCACGGCGGCAGGACGTCCCGGAGGTCACCGAGCTGCGCCTCGCGACCGACGGACCGCAGCCACGTCCCCCGGACGGAGCCGGTACACCGCCGCAGACCCCGCGAGGGCAGGGGACACCGGCACAGACCCCGCCGGAAGAGGAGACGCGGCCCCGGACCCCGCCCGCACACCGCGGCCCCGAGGGGCCGCACGGATCCGACGCGCCCGACCTGCCGCACGACCGCAGCCAGGCCATCCTGGAGGCCGCCAAGCAGATCGGCGCGCTCCTCAAACGCGCCGGCCACCCCTTCGCGCTGGCCGGCAGCGTCGCCGTCTACGCCCACGGCGGCAGCCGCTACCTCCAGCACGACGCCGACTTCTGCGTGCTCCCGGACGACGCCGACGCCGTGGCCGCCACCCTGCGCGAGGCCGGGCTCGCCGTCCGCACCCCGCCGGAGGACTGGCTGCTGAAGACCACCTGCCACGGGCAGAACGTCGACATCATCTTCGCGCTGGCGCACGAGCCCGTCACCCGGGACATGCTCGACCGGGCGCACGTCCTGCCCGTCGACTCCGTGCTCATGCCGGTGCTCTGCCCGACCGACCTCATTCGCAGCCTGATCAGCGCCTTCTCCGAGCATTACTGCGACTTCGGGGCCGTGCTGCCGGTGGCCCGCGCCGTGCGCGAGAAGGTCGACTGGGACGTGGTCCGCGACACCGGGGGCGAGCAGCCCATGGCCGCCGCCTTCCTCTTCCTCCTCGAACGCCTGAACGTGATCGAACCCCGTGAGGACCGGCCATGACCGACGCCCCACCACCGCCGGACACCGGGCTGGACTACCGCGTCGCCCACCTCGCCGAACGCCTGGCCACGGGGAGTCTCGGCGAACTCGGCGTACGCCTGGAACTGCGCGGCGACACCGTCCTGCTCACCGGCACCGTCCCGTCCGCCCAGTGCCGGGACGAGATCCTGGCCACGGCCCGCGAGGAACTGGCGCACCACCCGGTCCACAGCGACCTCCTCGTCGCCGGCACCTCCTCGCCCGACCACGGAGAGGACCTGACATGATCCGCGTCGCGGCCGTCGGGGACATCCACATGGGCCCCGACAGCCAGGGCACGCTGCGCCCCTCCTTCGACACGCTGTCCGAGTGCGCCGACGTCCTGCTGCTCGCCGGCGACCTGACCCGGCACGGTACCCCTGAGGAGGCCGCGGTCGTCGCCCGGGAGATCAAGGACCTCGGGGTACCCGTGGTCGCCGTCCTGGGCAACCACGACCACCATGACGACCACCCCGAGGAGGTCACGGCGATCCTCCGGGACGCGGGCGCGCACGTCCTGGAGGGCCAGGCCGTCGTCGTCACCGCGGGGGACGCGCGCATCGGGGTCGCCGGGACCAAGGGCTTCGGCGGCGGCTTCGTCGGGCGCTGCGCCGGTGAGTTCGGCGAGCCCCTGATGAAGGAGTTCGTCCGCTACACCCGGCGCTGCGCCGACGGGCTCCACGCCGCGCTGAAGGACCTGGAGCAGTGGGACCCCGACGTGCGGATCGCCCTGACCCACTTCTCGCCCGTGCCCGACACCCTCGCCGGAGAGCCGCCGGAGATCTACCCGTTCCTCGGCAGCTACCTCCTCGCGGAGGCCATCGACACGGCGGGCGCCGACCTCGCCGTCCACGGCCACGCCCACGCGGGCAGCGAACACGGCATGACCACCGGCGGTGTCCGCGTCCGCAACGTGGCCCAGCCGGTGATCGGCCAGGCCTTCCACGTGTACCACCTGCCCGACCACCCGGGGTGAACCCGGCGCCGGACCACCGCGCCGCGGCGCGCGTTCCCGTACGGCTCGGGGCCGCCGCCGTACCGGCCGCCGCCCGTTCCGGTGCGACCCCCGTCAGGCTGCCGTGCCCAGGGCCGCCGCCGTACCGGCCGCCGCCCGCTCCTGTGCGACCTCTGTCAGGCCGCCGTGCCCAGGGCCGCCCGTTCCGGCACGTCCCCGTCCGGCGTCGGCACCGCGGCCACCGGCAGCAGCCCGCCACGGCTCCGGAGCAGCAGGCCCGCGCCCACCGAGGCGGCGATGAGCAGGCCCCCTGCGACCAGGGCGCCGCGCGCTCCGGCCGTCTGCATGAGCAGACCCAGCAGGGGCGGCCCGCCGAGACCCCACACGGTGCCGATGGTGCTCCACACGCCGAGCACCCGGCCCCGCAGATGCGCGGGCGGATCGGTCTGGAGCACCGCCGTGCCCGCGGTGTCGGAGACGGACTCCACCACGGCCATCGGCAGCACCAGCACCAGCAGCACCGCGAGCGAAGGCGACAGCCCGGCCACCACCTGGAGCAGGCCGCCCGCCGCCGCGAGCAGCCCCACCGTGCGCACCGACGGGCTGCGCAGCCGGGCGCCGAGGACCGCGCCGAGGATGCCGCCGACGGCCAGCACCGTGGACACGGTGCCGAAGGACCCGGCGCCTCCCGCGAGCGGTCCCGTGACCAGGACGGCGAGCGTGAGGCCGTAGTTGCGGCCGAAGACGGAGCTGACCGCGGTGATCCCGGCCAGTGCCATCAGCCGGGGCCGCCGCACGAAGTAGGCGAGCCCCTCCCGGGCGCTCGTCTCCACACGCTCGGGCCGGGGGCCTACCTCGGCCACGGGCCGCTCGGCGGCCCCGCGCACGGGCCGCAGGAACGGCACCACCGACGCCACGAACAGGAAGGAGAGCCCGTTGGCCGCGTAGGCGGCACCGGTGCCGAGGAAGGCCACCGTCACACCGGCCAGCGCGGTGCCCACGAGCCGCCCCGCGCTGTGCACCAGGGCGCCGACACCGATCGCGGAGGGCACGTCCTCCACGGGGACGAGATCATTGCCGAGCAGCGCACAGGCCGGGCCGTCCACGGTGGCGATCACACCCGTGACGGCGGCCAGCACCAGCAGCGCCGGCATGTCGATCCGGTCCAGGGCCACGAGCAGCGCCATGGTGAACGCCACCGCGCCGAGCAGCGCCTGGCTGACGGCGACCGTCAGCTTGCGGGGCCAGCGGTCCACGGCCGCGCCGCCCAGCAGACTCACGAAGAGCGCGGGCGCCGCCTGCACGGACATCGACAGACCGGTCGCCGCCGCCGAGCCGGTGATGTGCAGCACCAGCAGGTTCTGCACCGTGAGCTGCATCCAGGTGCCGGTGTTGGAGACCAGGTTCGCGACCGACCACCAGCGCATGCCGTGATGCCGCAGCGACCGCCACGGCGCACGTGAGGCCGGTGCGGCCATGTCAGGAGAAAAGGACACGGAGGTACTCGACAACCAAGGGTCGGGAGGAGTGACCGACGGTGACCCGCGAGCCGGCTGCGCTGCACGGCCGGACCACCCGGTCAGGGCGCAGCCCATCGTGACAGACGGCGGGGGAGGGCCGTCGGCGGACACCCGCGCCGGCAGGGTCGTACGGCGGTCAAAGTGCCTTGGGCGCCCGGCGGTTGGGGCACCGCGTGGGGTTGCTCACAGACTCCGCCGGGCGCCGGTTTACGGGCGCCGCCCCGGGCTACGCGGACCGTGGCACCCGAGGCGGCCGAGACGGGTGCGAGGAGGCTGTCATGGCTGATGACCAGCGTGGACGGACGTCCCCGCCGACGCGCCGCGCACCGCCCGCCCGCACCCCCGCCGGCACCGAACCGGCCACCGCCCGCAGCGCCCTCGGCCTGCGCCTGATCCTGTCCGTCCTCTTCCTCCCCCTCTTCACCGCCGCCACCGTGGGCTTCGCCCTCTGGTCCGCGCACCAGGGCCCCGGCGACAGCCCCGGCCGCGGCCCGCTGACCGCCCTCGCGGTGGTGTGCGGAGTCCTCGCCCTGGCCGCGGCACTGGACCTGGCGCGGGTGACGGGACGCCGGCGGCGGGAGCGCGGCACGAGCGACGGCCTGGGCTGACCGCGGCCCCCGAGGTGCCTCGCGCCTGGTGGCACGTGACACCCATTGCTCGGCTTTGGTCGGAAGAAGGCCGTGAATATGCCAATCGACCGCTACTGAATCCGGGATTCCGGGAGCAGTCTGCTGACGTACCGCCTGCCCCGCCGTGTCCCGAGGTCCGGAAGCCTCCCCGCACACGGCGGGGCTGGTCTGCCGGGGCCGCAAATGGGTTGCGGCGGGGACGGCGCGCTCGGTGAGCTGGGGTCATGGACTCCACGGCGGGCGGCATCGAGCGGGCGGAACGGGTCGGCACCGGGCGATCGGCCTCCTGGCGCGGGCCGGCCGTGCTCGGCGCCCTGATGCTGGCCGCCTTCACCTTCAACACGACGGAGAACCTGCCGGTCGGCCTCCTGGACCTGATCTCGCGGAGCCTGAAGGTGTCACCCTCCGAGGTCGGTCTCCTGGTCACCGGTTACGGCGTGACGGTCGCCGTCGCGTCCCTGCCGCTCGCCCACGGCGCGCGGTCGGTGCCCCGGCGCCATGTGCTCACGGGGCTGCTGGCCGCGCTCGTGGTGTCCAGCCTGCTCGCCGCGTCGGCACGTTCCTACGGGCCGCTGCTCGCGGCGAGGCTGCTCACCGCGCTCGCGCAGGCGCTGTTCTGGGCCGTGATGGGGCCGGTCGCGGTGGGCCTGTTCGCGCCCGAGGCCCGCGGGCGGGTGGTCGGGGCGCTGTCCGTCGCCGGTTCGCTCGCCCTCGTGCTCGGCGTGCCCGCCGGCACCTGGCTCGGCGGCCACACCGACTGGCGGATGCCCATAGGCGCGCTGGCCGCCCTGGGTCTCGTCTCGCTGGTCACGATCGCGGCGCTGCTTCCCAGCTCGCCCCCCGAGGCCGAGCCCGCCGCCTACGGGACCGCCCCCGACACCCGCCGCTTCGGGACCGTGCTCGCGGCCGGCGCCCTGTCCGCCACCGGGGCGTTCACGGGATACACGTACATCGTCAGGTTCCTCGGCGAGGTGAGCGGGTTCTCGCCGGGCGCCGTCGACGTCCTGCTCGTGACGTTCGGCACCGCGTGCCTGGCCGGCGTGAGCGTCACCGGGGCGCTGCTGGACCGCTTCGCGCGCGCCGCGCTGACCACCGCCGTGGCCGTCCAGGCGGTCGGCATGCTCGGTCTGTACGCGGCCGGTACGCGACCGGTGGCGGCGGTGGTGTTCCTCGCCCTGACGGGCGGCGCGCTCGGGCCGGTGTTCATGGCCGCCCAGAACGAGATGCTGACGTGCGCGCCCGGCCGTACGGACATCGCCCTCGCGGCCAACTCCGGTGCCTACAACGCCGGTATCGCGGCGGGCGCCGCCCTCGGCAGCCTGCTCCTGCCGCTCGCGGACGTGCGCGGCACCTTCCTCGCCGGCGGGCTGCTGACCGCCGGGGCGTGCGCGGTGCTGCTCGGCGGACGGCTGTCACATCCGTAGGCCCACCGGTGTCTTCATTCCGTACCCGCGGACATCGCCTACGGACGTACGGCGTACCGCACCCGGATCTACCGCATACGAGGAGAACACCATGGCGCTCCGCCTCCCCAGGGCCGCACTCCCCGCCCACATCGAGGAGAACATGATCAAGCAGCTCGGCGCCGTGCCCGAGAACGTCGAGGTGACCTGGCACAGCCCTCAAGTCGCCCAGGACAACCTGGAGTTCGGCGGCAAGGTGGGCGCCTGGGGGGCCGCCGACGCGGCCCTGAAGTCGTACGCGCACATGGCCGTCGCGGCGCAGGTCGGCTGCGGCTGGTGCCTCGACGTCGGCTACTTCCAGGCGCGGAACCAGAACCTGGACCTGGCCAAGGCGAGCCAGGTGCCCGTCTGGCGGGAGTCGGACGTGTTCACCCCGCTGGAGCGGGACGTGATGGAGTACGCCGAGGCCATGACGAACACGCCGCCGACCGTCACCGACGCGCAGTACGCGAGCCTCTTGGAACGACTCGGGGCCCCGGCGATGGTCGAACTCACCGCGTACGTCGCCTTCGTCAACCTGGCGACGAGGGCCAACGTGGCCAACGGCGTCACCTCCCAGGGCTTCTCCGACGCCTGCGAGATCCCGCTGGCGACGCGTCCGGAGCGGCCCGGGGGCGCCGCCCGATGACCGAGGACCCCTTCGTCGCCCACCGCAGCCTGCTGTTCACGGTCGCCTACGAGATGCTCGGCTCGGCCGCCGACGCCGAGGACGTGCTCCAGGAGTCCTGGCTGCGCTGGGCCGGCGTCGACCACGCACAGGTGCGCGACCCGCGCTCCTACCTCGTGCGGACCGTCACCCGGCAGGCGCTCAACCGCCTGCGGACACTCAACCGCAGCCGCGAGGACTACGTCGGAGAGTGGCTGCCGGAACCCCTGCTGACCAGCCCCGATGTCGCGGAGGACGTCGAACTCGCCGAGAGCGTCTCCATCGCGATGCTGACCGTGCTGGAGACGCTCGCTCCCGTGGAGCGGGCGGTGTTCGTGCTCCGGGAGGTCTTCGACGTGCCGTACGCCGAGATCGCCGAGGCCGTCGGCAGGTCCGCGGCCACGGTACGCCAGATCGCGCGCCGCGCCCGCGCCCACGTGGCGGCCCGGCAGCCGCGGGTACGGGTGAGCCGCGCGGAGCAACAGGCCGTGCTGGAACGGTTCCTGGCCGCGCTGCGCACCGGGGAGATCCGGGACCTCATGGATGTCATGGCCCCGGACGTGGTGATGGTCGCCGACGGCGGCGGGCTGGCGGCCGCCGCGCGGGTCCCGCTCCACGGGGCCGGACCCGTGGCGGCGCTCCTGTCCCGCGTGGACCGCTCGGCGTCCCGCACGACGATCGTATGGCTCAACGGCGCCCCCGCGGCCAGGATCGACACGGACGGCCGACCGGTCACCGTGAGCCTGGTGGTGGCGGACGGCCGGGTCAGCCGCATCTACGCGTCGGCGAACCCGCACAAGCTGACCCGGCTGGACGAGCCGGTCGCTCTCGCCCGGTAGGCCCGCCGGGTCCTGGTTCTCCCTTCCGTCCCCCTGTGGGGCTTCCCACCCGTTGAAGATCTTGACGCTCGTCGTCCGGATCGCTGAACTGTCCCCGGGCCGTGCGACCACGCGGCCCGGGGGAAATCCGCCGGCATTCACCTGGTGATGCCTGAAACGGGCGGACAACGGGAACAGCCTCGTACGGCCGATCACCGGACACGGGGCGAAGGGGGAGATGTGCATGGCAGGTGCGTCGAAGTCGAGGGCGAAGGCGACGGGCTGTCCCGTCTCATGACCGCCGAAGGGCATCTCGACCGGCTCCGCCCGACGGCGGCCCGCCTCGCCCGGTTCACCGGGCGCACCCTGCGCGGCGAGTGGCACGCCATCGTCGTCGACCCGGTACGGCAGCTCGCCCGGCGCGGGCTGTCCGGGCTGCTGCTGGCCTTCCTCGCCGCGTTCGGGGTCATCTTCTTCCACGACGTCGCCCAGCACCCCACCGGAGCGGTGTGGGTCACGCGGCTCGGCGGCGTCAAGGCCGACCTGCCGCTGTGGCTGTCGCTGCTGCGCACCCCGGTGTCGCTGTACGTCCCGGCGCTCGACCTCCCGGTCTGGGCCGGCATCACCCAGCTCTTCCTGGCCTTCGCCCTCGCCGAACTCACCCTCGGCCGCTCCCGCACCCTCGCGATCGCCTACGCCACCACGCTGGCCGGCACCCTCGTCGCCCGGCTGATGATCGCGATCGGGCCCGGCTGGCACGGCCTCGGCCTGCCGGCGGACTGCGGGCACGTCCTCGACACCGGGCCCTCGGCGGCGGTCGTCGGCCTGTTCACCTACCTCTCGGTCGTCCGGCGCGCGCCGGTGGTGTTCACCCTGACCGGCGGCTCGATGGTGTGGGAGTCGATCGCCGTCCCCAACCTCGCCGGCCGCGAGCACCTGATCGCGGTGGGCTCGGCCGTCGTCCTCGGCCTCCTGCACGGCCGCCGGGAGCGGCTGCGGACCCTCGGTCGCTCCCTCCTCCCCACCACCCGCACCCCTCGACCATCCCCTACGGCCCCTACGGCCCCTACGGCCCCTACGGCCCCTACGGCCCCTACGGCCCCTACGGCCCTCCCCGCGGCCGCCTCCGTCCCCGGCCCCGCGTCCCCTCGCCCGGCCGGCGGTCGGACCGGCACCACCGCGATGACCTCCCTCGAACGCTGACCGTGCCCTGTGGCGCCGCGCACACCCTCGGTGTGATGGTTTTCGCATACGGCCCCGCACGGGCAGCCCCTAGGGTTGCGCGGGAAATGGCAGGGCAGGGCGTGTCTCACACCATGACGTTCGTCGCCGCCAGGCAGCTGAAGGGATTCCAGGATGTTCCGTAAGGTGCTGGTCGCCAACCGCGGAGAGATCGCGATCCGCGCGTTCCGGGCGGGCTACGAACTCGGCGCGCGCACCGTCGCCGTGTTCCCGCACGAGGACCGCAACTCGCTGCACCGGCTCAAGGCCGACGAGGCCTACGAGATCGGGGAGCCGGGGCACCCGGTGCGCGCCTACCTCTCCGTGGAGGAGATCGTGGCCGCCGCCCGCCGGGCCGGCGCGGACGCCGTCTACCCCGGCTACGGCTTCCTGTCCGAGAACCCGGAGCTGGCCCGCGCCTGCGAGGAGGCGGGCATCACCTTCGTCGGCCCCGGCACGGCCACGCTGGAGCTGACCGGCAACAAGGCGCGCGCGGTCGCCGCCGCCCGCGCGGCCGGCGTACCCGTGCTCGGCTCCTCCCAGCCCTCCACCGACGTGGACGAACTGGTGCGCGCCGCCGAGGAGATCGGCTTCCCGGTGTTCGTCAAGGCGGTCGCGGGCGGCGGCGGGCGCGGCATGCGCCGGGTCGAGGACCGCGCCCAGCTGCGCGAGTCCATCGAGGCCGCCTCCCGCGAGGCCACGTCCGCGTTCGGCGACCCGACCGTCTTCCTGGAGAAGGCCGTCGTCGACCCGCGCCACATCGAGGTGCAGATCCTCGCCGACGGCGAAGGCAACGTCATCCACCTCTTCGAGCGCGACTGCTCGCTGCAGCGCCGCCACCAGAAGGTCATCGAGCTGGCACCCGCCCCGAACCTCGACCCCGCGCTGCGCGAGCGGATCTGCGCCGACGCCGTCCGCTTCGCCCGCGAGATCGGCTACCGCAACGCGGGCACCGTGGAGTTCCTGCTCGACAGGGACGGCAACCACGTCTTCATCGAGATGAACCCGCGCATCCAGGTCGAGCACACCGTCACCGAGGAGGTCACGGACGTCGACCTGGTCCAGGCGCAGCTACGGATCGCGGCCGGCGAGACCCTCGCCGACCTCGGCCTCGCCCAGGACACCATCACCCTGCACGGGGCCGCGCTCCAGTGCCGTATCACCACCGAGGACCCCGCCAACGGCTTCCGGCCGGACACCGGCCGGATCAGCGCCTACCGCTCACCGGGCGGCTCCGGCATCCGGCTCGACGGCGGAACCACCCACGCCGGTACGGAGATCAGCGCCCACTTCGACTCGATGCTGGTCAAACTCACCTGCCGGGGACGGGACCTCAAGGCCGCCATCGGACGCGCCCGGCGTGCCGTCGCCGAGTTCCGCATCCGCGGCGTGGCCACCAACATCCCCTTCCTGCAAGCCGTGCTGGACGACCCGGACTTCCAGGCCGGGCGGATCACCACCTCGTTCATCGAGGAGCGCCCGCACCTGCTCACCGCCCGCTCCTCCGCGGACCGCGGCACCAAGCTGCTCACCTTCCTCGCCGACGTCACGGTGAACAAGCCGCACGGCGAACGCCCCGACCTGTTCGACCCGTTGACCAAGCTGCCCGCGGTGCCCGCCGGTGAGCCGCCCGCCGGCTCGCGCCAGCTCCTGGTCGACCTGGGCCCCGAGGGCTTCGCCCGCCGGCTGCGAGAGTCGCCCACGATCGGCGTCACCGACACCACCTTCCGCGACGCCCACCAGTCGCTGCTCGCCACCCGGGTGCGCACCAAGGACCTCCTCGCTGTCGCCCCGGTCGTCGCCCGCACCCTGCCGCAGCTGCTGTCCCTGGAGTGCTGGGGCGGCGCCACCTACGACGTCGCCCTGCGCTTCCTCGCCGAGGACCCCTGGGAGCGGCTGGCCGCCCTGCGCGAGGCCGTGCCCAACATCTGCCTCCAGATGCTGCTGCGCGGCCGCAACACCGTCGGCTACACGCCGTACCCGACGGAGGTCACCGACGCCTTCGTGCAGGAGGCCGCCGCCACCGGCATCGACATCTTCCGCATCTTCGACGCCCTCAACGACGTCGGCCAGATGCGCCCCGCCATCGAGGCCGTACGCGAGACCGGCACGGCGATCGCCGAGGTCGCCCTCTGCTACACCGGCGACCTGAGCGACCCCGCCGAGCGGCTCTACACCCTCGACTACTACCTGCGGCTCGCCGAGCAGATCGTCGACGCGGGCGCCCATGTCCTGGCGATCAAGGACATGGCCGGGCTGCTGCGCGCCCCGGCCGCCGCCACGCTGGTCTCGGCGCTGCGCCGCGAGTTCGACCTGCCCGTGCACCTGCACACCCACGACACCGCGGGCGGTCAGCTCGCCACCTACCTCGCCGCGATCCAGGCGGGCGCGGACGCGGTGGACGGCGCGGTCGCCTCCATGGCCGGGACGACCTCGCAGCCGTCGCTGTCCGCGATCGTGGCCGCCACCGACCACTCCGAGCGGCCCACCGGCCTCGACCTCCAGGCGGTCGGCGACCTGGAGCCGTACTGGGAGGGCGTGCGCCGGATCTACGCGCCGTTCGAGGCGGGTCTCGCCGCCCCGACGGGCCGCGTCTACCACCACGAGATCCCCGGCGGCCAGCTGTCCAACCTGCGCACCCAGGCCGTCGCCCTCGGCCTCGGCGACCGCTTCGAGGACATCGAGGCGATGTACGCCGCCGCCGACCGCATCCTCGGCCGCCTGGTCAAGGTCACCCCGTCCTCCAAGGTGGTCGGCGACCTCGCCCTGCACCTGGTGGGCGCCGGGGTCTCCCCAAAGGACTTCGAACAGACCCCCGACCGGTTCGACATCCCCGACTCGGTGATCGGCTTCCTGCGCGGCGAGCTGGGCACCCCGCCCGGCGGCTGGCCGGAGCCGTTCCGCACCAAGGCGCTCCAGGGCCGCGCCGCGGCCAAGCCGGTGCCCGAGCTGTCGGCCGAGGACCGCGAGGGGCTGGCCAAGGAGCGCCGGGCGACCCTCAACCGGCTGCTGTTCCCCGCGCCCACGAGGGAGTTCGACACCCACCGGCAGTCGTACGGCGACACGAGCGTCCTGGACAGCAAGGCGTTCTTCTACGGTCTGCGGCCGGGCAAGGAGTACGCCGTCGACCTGGAGCCCGGAGTACGGCTGCTGATCGAGTTGCAGGCGATCGGCGAGGCCGACGAGCGCGGCATGCGCACGGTGATGTCCACGCTCAACGGCCAGCTGCGGCCCATCCAGGTACGTGACCGGGCCGCGGCCTCGGACGTGCCGGTGACGGAGAAGGCCGACCGCTCGAACCCGGGCCATGTGGCGGCGCCGTTCGCCGGTGTGGTGACCCTCGCCGTGGCCGAGGGCGACGAGGTGGCGGCCGGTGTCACCATCGCCACCATCGAGGCGATGAAGATGGAGGCCGCCATCACCGCCCCGAAGGCAGGCCGGGTGTCCCGGGTGGCCATCAACCGGATCCAGCAGGTGGAGGGCGGCGACCTGCTGGTCGAGCTCGGCTGAGTCGACGCGGGAGCGGCCAGATCCCTCCCGGATCCGGCCGCTCCCGCGTCGGGGACGTCTGTCCGGGGCCGTCCGGCCTCGGACGAGCCGCGCGTCAGGCCTGGGGCGACAGGGGTCCGTCCCAGAGCGGATACGACATGACCTGCTGGAAGCCCTCCGGCCGCGCGCCGGTGTAGGTCAGGCTCAGCCGCGTGTAGCGCTCGAAGGACGGGTGCTTCTTCCACTGCGTGTCGCCGCTGAGCCGGATGACCACCGGGTAGGGGTGGAAGGCGCCGGCCGCGCAGTACGGCTTGCAGTCGTTCACCCAGTTGGTGCCGGTGCCGGTGGCGCCGTCGGCACCCCAGGAGGTCCACCGGAGCCCCTTGAGGCGGCTGTTGCCGTCACCGCAGGCCAGGATGAAGTCCGTCGGGCGGACGTTGCGGTGGGAGAAGCAGTCCACCAGCACCCTGTCCCCGCGCGCGGCCGGCGCTGTCGCGGTCGGCGACGCGGTCGCGGTCGGCGGGCTGGCCGAAGCCGTCGTCATCCCCGCCGTCAGCAGCGCCGCCGCCGTCAGGGTCACCGCCGTTCCCGCCACTGTTCCGCGCATGGCCGCTCCCACCGTTCGTGCCGTGTCCGAGCAGGTGCCATCGACGCTACGGCCACGCGGCGTATTCCACCAGTCGCGCAGGTCGCACCGCGTGTCACCCGCCCGGACCGGCCGCCCGGCGGATGGGGACTCAGCAGGCGCCCTCGTCCTGCCAGGGACCCCAGGTCGAGGCGCCGGGCACCTCGTTCTGAGTCCACCACTTCGCCTTCCAGTTGTGCGCGCCGTACGACACCTCGGACCCGCCCGTGTACGCGGTGGTCGCGTTCCACGCTGGCTTGCACGAGGTCGGCGTGGGAGTGGGAGTGGGCGTCGGGGTGGGCGTCGGCGTGCCGGTCGGCGGGGTGACGCCCGCGAACTTCACCGAGTACTTCGCGAAGTCCCAGTCGCTCTGCGGGACGCTCGAACAAGTCCCGGACGTGAGGCCCCCGTTGTCGGCCGGGCTGCACTGGCGGTCGCGGTTGAGCGACCAGAAGGTGAACCGGTCCATGTGGTGGCTGGTCGCGTAGTCCAGCACGGTCTGGAAGTCGCTCTGGCTGAAGATCTCGCCGGTGTCGCTGCGGCCGTTCATGCCCGAGAAGCCCTCGTGGGCGTAGGCGGTGGCCGCGTCCCAGCCGAAGGTGGATTGCAAGATCGAGTTGAAGTTCGTCAGCGCCGCGGTCTGGCTCGCCGCCCCGTTGAAGCCGCCGTCGAACGGCATGATGGAGAAGTTGTTCGGGGTGAACCCCTGCGACTTCGCCTCCAGCAGCATCTGCTTGCCGAACCAGCCGGTGCCGTCCGCCGTGCCGGCCGTCGTCACGGAGACGTACAGGCCCGGGTTGTTCTGCTGGAGGATCTTCGCGGCGCCGATCTCGTTCTTGATGGCCGCGGTGTTCTCGTACTCCGGCTCCTCCAGGTCGAAGTCGATGGCGCGCAGGTTGTACTTGGTGATCACCTGCTGGTACGCCGCCGCCGTGGACGCCGCGTCCGCGCAGGCCTGGCCGAGCTTGGTGCCGCCGTAGCCGCCGATGGAGACGGACACGTCGCCGCCCTTGCCGCGGATGGTGTCGATCATCGACTTGACGGCCGTGTCCGAGGAGACGGGCGCCGTCCCGCCCCAGGTGGGCGAGCAGCCGCCGCCGTTGGGGGCGAGCACGAAGGCCAGCTGGAACGCCTTGAGACCGGTGGCGTCCATGATGGCGGCCGGGTTCGGCGGGTCGTTGTCCAGCGGCATCAGATAGGGAGCGGCCGCGTACCAGCGGTTGCTCAGCGCGTCCTGGGGCGTGGCGCCCGAGGCGTCGGCCGCGAGCAGCGCGGTGGTGCCCGCGGCGGCGAGCGTGACGGCGGCCGCCGCGCTCAGACAGGCGTGAAGACGTCTCACTGCGTGCCTCCAGAGGGTGGGGATGAGCCCGGGTGGGGGAGAGGAGTCCCCACCCTCCGGGAGCTGTTGCGTCCACGTCAATAAGTTGGACTAGACCAACGCGCTCTTTGGACTAGACCATACGATCCCTTTACCGTTTGCCGACCGGCCCCATACCGAAGTCGCGGCCCGTCGGGTGTCTCAGCCGGCCTGCTTCCGCAACACGATCTGCGTCTGCGTCGTCTGCCCGACCAGCCGGTCCCGGTCGTCGCGCAGGTCCGTCTGCACCACGATGAGCGTGCCGCCGAGGTGCAGCGGTCGGGCCGTGGCGTGGACGTGGCCCGAGGTGACCGCCCGCAGGAAGTTGGTCTTCGACTCGACCGTGGAGGTGCCGGCGGCGCCCTCGGGCAGGTTGAGGTAGGCGCACACCGCGCCCACGCTGTCCGCCAGCGCCATCAACGCCCCGCCGTGCAGCGCGCCACCGGCCGTGCACGCGCCGGGCGTCCAGGCGAGCGAGCCCACGGTGCGCTCGGCGGTGGCCTCCCGCAGCTCGATGCCGAGGCCGGCCGCGAACGGCATGGTGGCCAGCAGCTCGGCGGGCTCGGAGAGGGACGTCATGGCGTACCGCCTTTCATGAGGGCCAGGTTGATCAGGCAGTCTGCCAGCCGGCGTCTTCTCCCGCGCCGAAAAGGGAAGTTCGACGCCATTGCGGGGGCGGGCCCGGGGTGGCGCGGGGAGGAGCGCTACGGACGCGGGTGAGCGAGGTTCGCGTCAAATGTTCACCAAGTGGTGGAGGGCTGCCTGTTGATGTGATCGGGTCTCCTGCGTCGGCAGAGTCGAATGCCTGTTCATGGAGGTCTGGTGTCCGAACCCACCCGTAGAAGACGGTGGTTCACCGTCTGCGCGATCACCGCGTCCGCCGCGCTGGTCGCGATCCCCTCGTCGTCCGCCGCCGGTCGCTCGGCGAGCCCCTTCGGCGCCCGCGCCCTCGACCAACTCGCCAAGGAGCGGACGCAGTCGGTGGGCGCCAGGACGCCGAACCTGGCCGGGGAGGACGACGACGGCGGCAACGAGGCGGACGAGATCGCCGAGGGCGCGGACCAGTACGCCGAGGCCCGCACCTCGCCCGGCATCGTCGCGCCTGGCGCCTACGGCGCCGCCTGGGGCGACCTCGGCAAGCTCAAGAGCACCGGCGGCAGTTGGCACAACATCACCGACCTGCCCTACGACTCGGACGACCCGCGCTACCGCGACTACGACTCCAACTCCAGCGGCGGTTCGGGCAATGTCACCGGCCGGATGGCCGCCGTCGCCGCCGACGACGACGGCTACGTCTACGCGGGCAGCGCGGGCGGCGGCGTGTGGCGCTCGGCCACCGGCGGCGGGAAGTGGCAGCCCATCAGCGACAAGCTGCCCTCCCAGTCCACCGGCTCCCTCGCGGTCGACGGGGCCGGCCGGCTGTGGCTGGGCACCGGCGAGGCCACCACCAACTCCGACGCCTACCTCGGCAGCGGCGTCTACGTCCTCGCCCACCCGCACCACGGCACCTTCTCCCAGCGCACCCGGGTCGGCGGCGACGAGCTGGAGAGCACCACCATCCACGAGCTGCGCTTCGGCGGCGGCAAGGTGTGGGCGGCCACCAGCGAGGGCGTGTGGAGCCACTCCACGAAGGACCTGAGCGCTCCCTGGAAGCTGGAGTTCGCGCCCAACCCGGACTACCTGCCGAACGGTCCCAAGGCCCACGACGCGGACGCGGCGTACAAGAACATCGCCAACGACATCGCCATCGACCCCGAGGACCCCTCGAAGGTGGTCCTCGCCGTCGGCTGGCGCAGCGGCGACGACTACAACGGCTTCTACACCAGGACCGGCGGCACCTGGACGCGGATCACCAGCGGTCTCGGTGACCTCCCGGCCGACCCGGACAACGTCGGCAACGTGACCTTCGCCCGGTCCGCCGACGGCTCCCGCTACTACGCCATCGACCAGTCGCCGGAGCAGCTCAACACCAACCCGGACAGCGGCCTGGAGGGCATCTACGTCTCCAAGTCCGGTTCGCCGTCCGGCCCCTGGACGAAGATCGCCGACTACCAGGGTCTGGCCGCCGACAACTCGGCGCTGGACTCCGACGGTTACATGCCCGGCGTGCAGGCCTGGTACAACCAGTTCCTCGCCGTCGACCCGGCGAACCCGGAGCACCTGTACGCCGGTCTGGAGGAGGTCTACGAGACCAAGGACGGCGGCAGCACCTGGTCCACCGTCGGCCCGTACTGGAACTTCACCTTCTCCTGCTGGAACATCGACCCCGCCAAGCAGACCGGTGACTGCAACCCGACCACCCACTCCGACCAGCACGGCGTCGCCATCGGCACCTACCACGGCAAGCCGTACGTCTACGTGGGCAACGACGGCGGCGTCTACAAGCGCCCGGTGAACGGCTCCCAGGACGCCGACGGCCACGCCACCGACTGGACCTCGCTGAACGACGGCACCATCGACACCCTGGAGTACTACTCCGTGGGCATCGGCAAGGACCTCGACAACGGGGGCGTCTCCGTCACCGGCGGTCTTCAGGACAACGGCCAGTCCATACTGCGCAGCAACGACAAGGTGATGGGCTCCAACTTCGGCGGTGACGGCGGCGACACCCTCACCGACCCGGCCAACGGCTGCAACATCGCCCAGGAGTACGTGTACCTCGCCATCCAGGTCACCCAGAACTGCGCGGTGAACGACGGCGGCTGGGTCGACGACCCGAGCAAGATCACGTCGTACTCCGTCGCCCCGCCCGACAACGCCACCGGCGAGGCCCGCTTCATCGCCCCGCTCGCGGCGGACCTGAAGGACAGCGACACCTGGGTCGCCGGCGGCCGTCACGTCTGGGTGCAGCACCACGGCTACGCGATCCGCAGCGGCTCCGAGTGGACCAGCGCCTACGACCTCGGTGAGGGCCGTACCGCCACCGCCGTCGCCGCCTCCGGGGGCAAGGTCTACGCCGCCTGGTGCGGCCCCTGCAACGACCAGGGCTTCGCCCGCGGCATCTCCGTCGGCAACGCGGACGGCACCGGCTGGCACGACATCAACCTGCCCGTGGACGGCACGGTGCCCAACCGCTACCTCAGCGGCTTCGCCGTCGACCCGGCCGACGCCGACCACGTCTACCTGACGGTCAACGGCTTCTCCCGGCAGTGGACCGAGGGCCCCGGCGCCGGCATCGGCCACGTGTTCGAGTCCACCGACGGCGGCACCACCTGGAAGGACGTCTCCGGCAACCTGCCCGACGTGCCCACCAACGCCGCGCTGGTGACCGCGAACGGCGGCCTCGCCGTCGGCACCGACCTCGGCGTCGTCTACCGGGCGCCGGGTGGCACCACCTGGAAGCGCGTCGGCGACCTGCCGGCCGTCGCCGTGCTCCAGCTGAAGACCAGCCCCGACGGCGGCACGCTCTACGCCGCCACGCACGGCCGGGGCATCTACACCATCCAGGTCGGCAAGCTGCGCTGACCGGGACCGGGGGAGGGGCGGCCGTACGGTCCCCCCTCCCCTCGGGCTATGCGGAGGGCCCTACGACGCTCCGCAGTGCCACTCCCGAGGACGGCGCCGGCGTGAGACAGGCCCCCGTGGCCCGTGTCCACCAGTCGGCGCCGTCCTCGACGTAGCGCAGCAGGATGCCCTCGCGGATCGCCCAGGGGCAGACCACGGCCCGGCGCAGCCCCATCAGCTTCAGGGCCGTGTGCCCGACGACGGCACCGGCCAGGCTCTGGGCGGCGCGCGGCGCGGAGATGCCGGGTAACTGGGCGCGCTCGTCGGCGGGCAGGGCGGACAGGGTGCGCACCGCCTCCCGGAGGTCCCGGCGCAGCAGCGCGCGCGGCTCGAACGGGCCGAACCGTCCGGGCGCGGCCCCGCACAGCCGGGCCAACTGCTGGAACGTGCGCGAGCTGACGGCCGCGGTGCGCGGCGACTCCCACCGTATCCGCGCCGCCACGTCCCGCAGTTCGTGCCGGATCCGGCGGCGCAGTTCCTTCAACTCACCCGCGCCGGGCGGGTCCTGGACGTCCAGGTACTCACGGGTCAGCCGGTTCGCGCCCAGCGGCAGCGAGGCCGCGAAGTCGGGCAGCCGCCCCCGCCCGAAGGCCACCTCCAGCGAGCCGCCGCCGATGTCGAGCAGCGCGAGCGGGCCCGCGCGCCAGCCGAGCCAGCGGCGGGCCGCCAGGAACGTCAGCTCGGCCTCGGTCTCACCCGGCAGGGTGCACATCCGGATCCCGGTCCCGGACGTCACCCGTTCCAGCACCTCCGCGCGGTTCGGAGCACTCCGCACCACCGCGGTGGCGAACGCCAGCGGGCCCGCGGCGTTCCACCGCAGCGCCGTGTCGCCCGCCTCGGCCACCGCCTTGACCAGCCGCTCCACCGCCTCCTCGGCGATGGTGCCGTCCGCACCGACCTGTTCGGACAGTCGCAGCTTCCACTTGACGGTGTGCACCGGCAGCGGAACACCCCCCTCCACATCCGCGATCACCAGTCGGACCGTGTTCGACCCCGCGTCCACCACACTCACACGCATGGCCGGGTGCGTACCCACTCCACCCGCCGGAACGCCTGCGCACGAGGGGCGGCCGTACGCACTTAACGCCCCGGCGGGTGCCGCCCGGAGCACGCCCGGCACCGGCCGGCGCGCACCGGCCGCGCGTCCGCCCCTCACCGCGGACACCCCCGCCGAGGTCACGTCGTAACCGAGGGTGAACTCCTTCGTGCTGCGGGCGAGTTGCACGTAGGCTGCTCGCATGACGATCATCAACGGGGAATCCGACGCCCGGCTGGCCGTGACCGCGGCGAAGGCGGGTGCCGCCGTCGTGCGCGATCTGTACGGCGGCCGGCTCGCCCGCTACGAGAAGACCGCGGGCGACTTCGCGACCGAGGCGGACCTCGCCGCCGAGCGGGCCATCCTGGACGTGCTGGGCGCCGCCCGCCCGGACGACGCCGTCACCGGCGAGGAGGGCGGCAGCACCGGCTCCGCCGAGGCCCGGCGCCGCTGGCTGGTCGACCCCCTGTGCGGCACCCTCAACTACGCGGTGCGGTCCATGCTCGTCGGGGTCAACGTCGCGCTGCGGGTGGACGGCGAGACCACCGCGGCGGCCACGGCCGACCCGTTCAGCGGCGAGGTCTTCTGGACCGACGGCACCCGGGCCCGGCTGAGCGCCGAGCACGGCGACGAGGAACTGGTCCCGTCCGCCGCCTGCGCGCTGGTGGACGTCAATCTCGACCCGCCTTTCGTCAACGCCTCCGGGTTCCGGGCGGCCCTGCTGCTGGCCGACCCCGACTTCGCCGAGTGGTTCCGGCCCCGGGTGATCTCCAGCACCCTCGCCCTCGCGTGGGTCGCCGCCGGGCGCCGCGCCGCGTACGTCACCGACGGCGACATGCGCGACAGCGTGCACTTCACCGCCGGTATCGCCCTGTGCCAGGCCGCGGGCTGCACGGTGACCGGCCTGGACGGCGAGCCGGTGTACACGGGCAGCAGCGGACTGATCGCCGCGGCCGACCCCGGGACCCACGCCGCGCTCCTCGCCATGATCAAGCGGCAGGCGTGAAAAGGGGCTTGACGGTACGTCGATAAGAACCCCCGCCGAAACGTTCGACTCCCGAAGGCTTGTGCACCGCACGGCTCACCACTTAAATCAAAACATGAACTAAGTAGTGAGCAAGCGCGTTGATCCCACAGTCTTCAGGGAGCCGCACCATGAGATTCAGATCCGCGGGTGTCGCGCTGGCCGCCCTGGCCGCGCTGATCACCCTGCCCCTCGGCCACGGCCGGGCCGCGGCGGCCGAAACCCCGTTGTCCCAGGGGAAGACGGCCACCGCCTCGTCCGAGGAGAACAACGGCACCACCGCGGCGGACGCCGTCGACGGCGACACCGGGACCCGCTGGTCCTCCGCCGCCACCGACAGCCAGTGGCTCCAGGTAGACCTGGGCGCCACCGCCTCCGTCACCCGCGTCGTCCTCGACTGGGAGGCCGCGTACGCGACGGACTACAAGGTCCAGATCTCCCAGGACGCCACCAACTGGACCGATCTGAAGTCCGTCACCGGGTCGGACGGCGGGACCGACACCCTCGACGTGTCCGGTCAGGGCCGCTACGTCCGCATGCTCGGCGTGCACCGCGCCACCCAATGGGGCTACTCCCTCTGGGAGTTCCAGGTGTACGGCAGCACGGGCACCGCGCAGCCGGCCTGCGGCACGGCCAACGCCGCCCAGGGCAGGCCCGCCACCGCCTCCTCCACCGAGAACGCCGGCACCCCCGCCTCCGCCGCCTTCGACGGCGACACCGCCACCCGCTGGTCCAGCCAGGCCGCCGACCCGCAGTGGATCCAGGTAGACCTCGGCTCCGTGCAGGACCTGTGCAAGGTGGACCTGAACTGGGAGACCGCCTACGGCAATGCCTTCCAGATCCAGTCCTCCACCGACGGACAGAACTGGAGCACGCTCAAGAGCGTCACCGGCGCCACCGGCGGCACCGCGTCGTACGACGTCAGCGGCTCCGGCCGGTACGTGCGCGTCTACGGCACCGCTCGCGGCACCGTCTACGGCTACTCCCTGTGGGAGGTCGCGGTGCACACCGGCACCACCGGCACCCCGCCCGTGCAGGGCGGCGGCGACCTCGGGCCGAACGTCATCGTCGTCGACCCCTCCACGCCGAACCTCCAGCAGAAGTTCGACAGCGTCTTCGCCCAGCAGGAATCCGCCCAGTTCGGCACCGGCCGCTACCAGTTCCTGCTCAAGCCCGGCACCTACAACAACATCAACGCCCAGATCGGCTTCTACACCTCGATCTCCGGGCTCGGCCTCAACCCCGACGACACCCAGATCAACGGTGACGTCACCGTGGACGCGGGCTGGTTCAACGGCAACGCCACCCAGAACTTCTGGCGTTCGGCCGAGAACCTCGCCATCAAGCCGTCCAACGGCGACGACCGCTGGGCCGTCGCCCAGGCCGCGCCCTTCCGCCGCATCCACGTCGAGGGCGGCCTCAACCTCGCCCCGAACGGCTACGGTTGGGCCTCCGGCGGCTACATCGCCGACTCGAAGATCGACGGCACCGTCGGCCCGTACTCCCAGCAGCAGTGGTACACCCGCGACAGCTCGGTCGGCGGCTGGACCAACGGCGTGTGGAACATGACCTTCTCCGGCGTGCAGGGCGCGCCCGCCACCAACTTCGACAGCGGCCCGTACACCACGCTGGACAACACGCCCGTCTCCCGCGAGAAGCCGTTCCTGTACCTGGACGGCTCCACCTACAAGGTGTTCGTCCCGTCCAAGCGCACGAACGCCCGCGGTGTCTCCTGGCCCAACACGCCGGGCACCTCCCTCCCGCTCGACCAGTTCTACGTCGTCAAGCCGGGTGCGACCGCGGCCACCATCAACGCGGCCCTCGCCCAGGGCCTCAACCTCCTGTTCACCCCGGGCGTCTACCACCTCGACCGGACCATCGACGTCACCCGCGCCAACACCGTCGTCCTCGGTCTCGGGCTCGCCACCCTGGTCCCGGACAACGGCATCGACGCCATGCACGTCGCCGACGTCGACGGCGTCAGGCTGGCCGGCCTGCTGATCGACGCCGGATCCGTCAACTCCGACACCCTCCTGCGCATCGGCGACCCCGGATCCGCCGCCGACCACTCCGCGAACCCCACCACCGTGCAGGACGTGTTCTTCCGCATCGGCGGCGCCGGACCCGGCCTCGCCACCAACTCGCTGGTGGTCAACAGCGACGACACGGTCATCGACCACACCTGGATCTGGCGCGCCGACCACGGCAGCGGCGTCGGCTGGACCACCAACCGCGCGGACTACGGCCTGCGCGTCAACGGCGACGACGTCCTCGCCACCGGACTGTTCGTCGAACACTTCAACAAGTACGACGTCTACTGGAGCGGAGAGCGCGGCCGGACCATCTTCTTCCAGAACGAGAAGGCCTACGACGTCCCGAACGCCGCCGCCGTCACCCACGACGGCATCGTCGGCTACGCGGCCTACAAGGTCGACGACTCGGTCACCACGCACGAGGCCTGGGGCCTGGGCAGCTACTGCAACTTCACCGCCGACCCCTCGATCGTGCAGGCCCACGGCTTCCAGGTGCCCACGGGCTCCGGCATCAAGCTGCACGACCTGCTGGTGATCTCCCTCGGCGGCATGGGCCAGTACGCCCACGTCGTCAACAACACCGGGGCGGCCACCTCGGGGACCAGCACCGTTCCCTCCAAGGTGACGTCCTTCCCGTGACCCCACCGACGGCGCTCCGGCCTCCCCGGCCGGAGCGCCGCCGCGGGTTTGCGCGGCGCGCCCGGTGCAACCCGTCGGGTACGGCACCCAGCGGCACAGGAGGACGGGCATGGACCACTCACGCGCACCCGTACTGGAATCCATCAAGGAGTTCCGGCGCCGGGGAGACGTGGTGTTCGGCCCACCGGGACACAAACAGGGACGCGGCACCGACCCCCGGGTCGCCGACGTACTCGGCCTGGACGTCTTCCGCTCCGACGTGCTCACCCTGAACGGCCTCGACGACCGCCGGGAGTCCCAGGGCGTGCTGGAACAGGCCCAGGAGCTGATGGCGGACGCCGTCGGCGCCGACCACGCCTTCTTCTCCACCTGCGGCAGCTCCCTGTCGGTGAAGACCGCGATGCTGTCGGTCGCGGGACCGGGGGAGAAGCTGCTGCTGTCCCGCAACGCGCACAAGTCGGTCATCGCCGCGGTGATCATCAACGGCGTGGAGCCGGTCTGGGTCCACCCGAAGTTCGACACCGAGCGCCACCTGGCCCATCCGCCCGAGCCCGACGACGTGCGGCGCCGGCTGCGCGAGCACCCCGACGCCAAGGGCATGCTGCTGATCACGCCCACCGACTGGGGCACCTGCGCCGACATCCGCGGGGTGGCCGACGTCTGCCACACCCTGGACGTGCCGCTCATCGTGGACGAGGCATGGGGCGCCCATCTGCCCTTCCACCCCGGTCTGCCGGCCTGGGGCATGGACGCCGGCGCCGACCTCGTGGTCACCAGCGTCCACAAGATGGGCGGCGCCATCGAACAGAGCTCCGTCTTCCATCTCCAGGGCGACCGCGTCGCCCCCGACGTGCTCAAACAGCGCGAGGACCTGCTCGGCACCACCAGCGCCTCCTCCCTGGTGTACGGCGCCCTGGACGGATGGCGGCGCCAGATGGCCGAGCGGGGCCGGGAACTGATGGACGCCGCCCTGCACCGCGCCGAACGGATCCGCGCCGTGCTGCGCGAGCTGCCGGGGCGCCACCGAATGGCTACGAGCCCACTGCCACGTCGACATGGGCGGCTCCGACAGCTGCCGGATCAACGCCTCCATCACGCACGCCGACGACGACGAGACCGAGAAGGTCCTCGTGGAGTCGCTGCGCTCCCTGGTCGAGCGCGCCGGCTCGATCGAACGGCGGCCCCCGGTGCACCTGCCCGAGCCCGCCGTACTCGAACTGGAGCAGGCGATGCTGCCCCGTACGGCCTTCTTCGGGCCCGCCGAACAGGTGCCCGCCGAACGCGCCGCCGGACGCGTCGCCGCCGAGATGATCAGCCCCTATCCGCCCGGAGTGCCGGTCGTGGCACCCGGCGAGGTCATCACCGAGGACGTGCTGGACTACCTGCGCAGCGGCGTCGCGCACGGCTTCCTGATCGCGGACGCGGCGGACCCCTCCCTCGCGTCCCTGCGGGTCGTCGCCCGCGACTGACGCCCCGGGCCGCACCCTGACCGCCCCCGGACTCGTACGACCCGGCAGGCCCGGGTACGCCTGACCGGCCGCTCCGAACTGCGCGGCCGCGGGACTGCCCCTAGGGTGTCGTATGCGGGCGGCCGGGTGCTGCCCTCCCCCTCGGGTCAAGCAACCGGCCCCTGGCGAACACACCCTCGGCAGGGAGCACTTGACCCTGCCCGAGCGGTCTCCGGGTCCGGACCAGCGCGTCCGGCGGGCCAGCTGTCCCGGCAACTCGACGGGAGACGGCCCGACTTCACCCCGGCCGGAAATCCTCGATTCCCGGTTTCGGACGCCCCGGCCCGGGGACCTCGGTGGACGACCGACCCAACCCTTTCCCACTTCTGGCCCGACCCGTCCGGCCAGTCGCGCCTCGCCATGCCGAGCCCGCCCCGTGAGCAGCGAAGGAATGGTATTGATGAGCGAGAAGAACCCTCTGAAGCGAGCGGCAGACGCGCTGATGGGCGCGGGCGAGGAACCGCAGGAGGGCATCCCCGGCAAGCCGGGAGCCGAGTCGCCACCGGTCGCCGAGCCGACCGAGCCCCGCGAACCGCTGCCCCCCAAGCCCGACCAGAGCGGCCCGGACACCGTCTCGCCGACCGGCCAGCCCACCGGCGCCGACCAGGCCCGGATGGCCCAGAGCGGCAGCTATCTCACCAACGCGCAGGGCACCCGGCTGGCCGACACGGACCACTCCCTCAAGGCGGGACCCCGGGGCCCGGTCCTCCTCCAGGACCACCATCTGCGCGAGAAGGTGATGCACTTCGACCACGAGCGCATCCCCGAGCGCGTGGTGCACGCCCGCGGCGCCGGTGCCCACGGGGTCTTCCGCAGCTACGGCACGGCCGCGAACGTCACCAAGGCGGCCTTCCTCGCCGAGGACGTCGAGACGCCGGTGTTCGTGCGCTTCTCCACGGTCCTCGGCTCCCGCGGCTCCGCCGACACCGTCCGCGACACCCGCGGTTTCGCCACGAAGTTCTACACCAGCGAGGGCGTCTTCGACCTGGTCGGCAACAACATGCCGGTCTTCTTCATCCAGGACGCGATCAAGTTCCCGGACGTCATCCACGCCGGCAAACCGCACCCGGACCGGGAGATCCCGCAGGCGCAGAGCGCCCACGACACCTTCTGGGACTTCGTCACCCTGCACACCGAGGCCACCCACCACACCATGTGGAACATGTCCGACCGGGGCATCCCGCGCTCCTTCCGCACCATGGAGGGCTTCGGCGTCCACACCTTCCGTCTCGTGGCGGCCGACGGCGGGACCACCCTGGTGAAGTTCCACTGGAAGCCGAAGCTGGGCGTGCACTCCCTGGTGTGGGAGGAGGCGCAGATCATCGGCGGCGTGGACCCCGACTTCCACCGCCGGGACCTCGCCGACGCGATCGAGGCGGGCGCCTACCCCGAGTGGGAGTTCGGCATCCAGACCTTCCCCGACACCCCCGACCAGACCTTCGAGGGCATCGACCTGCTGGACCCGACGAACATCGTCCCCGAGGAACTGGCCCCCGTGCAGCCGATCGGTCTGCTCACCCTCGACCGCAACCCCTCGAACTTCTTCGCCGAGACCGAGCAGGTGGCCTTCCACGTCGGCCACCTCGTCCCCGGCATCGACATCACCGACGACCCGCTGCTGGCCGGCCGGCTCTTCTCCTACCTGGACACCCAGGTCACCCGACTCGGCGGCCCCAACTTCCCGCAGATCCCGATCAACCGGCCGCACGCGCCCGTCAACGACATGCTGCGCGACAGCTTCCACCAGACGGCCGTGCACCGCGGCGTGGCCCCCTACCGCCCCAACTCCCTCGACGGCGGCTGCCCGTTCACCGCGGGCGCCGACATGGGTGCCTACGTCGAGGCGCCGGTACGGGTGCCGGAGGCCACCAAGGTCCGCGAGGCGCCGGAGTCGTTCGCCGACCACTTCAGCCAGCCGCGCCGGTTCTGGCTCAGCATGAGCCCGGTGGAGCGCGAGCACATCATCGGCGCCTACACCTTCGAACTCGCCAAGTGCTACGAACAGGCCATCCGCGAGCGGGCGTTGCAGGTGCTGGCGAACATCGACCCCGAGCTGTGCGAGGGCGTCGCCGAGGGCCTCGGCCTGCCGGTGCCGAAGCCCACCGAGCCGCTGGCCGACGTGGCGCCGAGCCCCGCCCTCTCCCAGGTCGGCCGCACCTGGCCCACCGACGGCCGGGTCATCGGCATCATCACCGGCGAGGACGGCGACCTGGACGGCGTGGCGGCCGTCCGCCAGGAGGTGCTGAACGGCGGCATGGTCCCGCTGGTCATCGCCCCCAAGGGCGGCAAGCTCGGCGCGGGCGGCGACGCCCTGACCGTGCAGCGGACCTACGCCACCGCACGCTCGGTGGAGTACGACGCGCTGCTGGTGGCCGGCACCCCCGGCGTCGGCGCCGACGCCTACGGTGCCCGCGACGCCAAGGCCGGCCTGTCCACGGCACTGTCCACCCCCGACCCCCGCGTGGGGCTGCTGCTGGCCGAGGCGTACCGGCACGGCAAGGCCATCGGCGCCGCCAAGGGCGGCGAGAGCGCGCTGGAGGCGGCGGGCATCCGGCTCGACGAGCCCGGCGTGATCGTCGGCGACGGCGCGACGGCGGTCCTTCAGCAGCTCGTCGAGCTGCTGGGCGCACACCGGGTCTGGGAGCGCTTCCCGTCCGCGGCCTGAGTCCGGCCGGTGACGACGGCCCGCCCGTGCGCCGGTACCCCGCCCCGGGGGCCGGCGCACGGGCATGTCAGGCGGCGGTCCGGCACAGCAACAGACAGATGTCGTCGTCGTGCTCGGAGTCCCGCAGCATCGGCTTCAGCAGGGCGTCGGCCGCCGCGTCCAGCTCCCGCAGCTCCGCCGCGCCGAGCGTGCCCAGGGCCTGGGCCAGCCGCTCGATGCCCGCGTCGATCCCGGCGGACCGGCGCTCCACCAGGCCGTCCGTGTAGAGCGCGAGGGTGGCGCCGGGTGCCAGTTCCTCGCGGTGCTCCTCGTACTCGTACGGCACCGGCACCCCGAGCATGATCCCCGGCTTGGCGTCCAGCACCCGCACCTCGCCCCCGGGTCCGCGCACGAGCGCGGGCGGATGCCCGGCCGCCGCCCACACCACATCGGGCTCACCCGGCGTGAACCGGGCGATGGCACAGGTGGCGTACAGCTCCGGCTGCTGGTGGCGGAGCATCCGGTGCAGCAGGGTGAGGATGCGGGCGGGCCCGTTGCCCTCGACGGCGTAGGCGCGCAGCGCGGTGCGCAACTGCCCCATGATCACCGCGGCGCGCAGCCCGTGTCCGGTGACGTCCCCGATCACCGCCAGCACACTGCCGTCGGGCCCCGGGAAGGCGTCGTACCAGTCGCCCCCGATGTTCAGCCCGTGGGTGGCCGGCAGATAACGCGCCGCCAGCGCGAGCCCCGGGGTGTCCGGCAACTCGGTGAGCTGGGCGCGTTGCAGGGCCTCGGCGACGTCCCGGTGCTGCTCGTACTGGCGGGCGTTGTCCAGCGCGATGCCCGCCCGCCGGGCCAGCTCCAGCAGCATCACCGTGGTGTCCGGCGCGAACCGCTCGCCGGGCGCCGCGAGGGTCAGCACGCCCTGCACGGTACGCGCGCCGAGCGGCAGGCACAGCAGCGGCCGGTCGGGGGAGAGCGCGGAGGCCGGCAGATCGTCCACGCCCGGCAGCCCGCCGGGATGCGGCCCCGCGTGCTGGGGGCGCCCGGTGCGGGCCGCCGTCACCGCGGCCGCCGCCCGCTCGGCCGGCGGGGTCTCCTCGTCGTCCACCAGCCACACGTCCACGTGCCGGGCGTACTCCGGGACGAGCAGCTTGGGCAGCCGGCGCAGGATGTCCTCGTGGTCCAGGGAGGCGTTGAGGGCGGCGCTGGCGTCGGCGAGGAAGGTCAGCAGCCGGCGGGCGTCCTCCGCCTCCGCGCGGGCCGCGCGCTCGGCGTCGAGCAGTTTCCGCTGCGCCACCGCGGCCGCCTCCAGCTCGCCGTGCAGCGCGAGCACGCCCTGGTTGGTCTGGTGCAGCTCCTCCCGGTGGAACCGGACCAGCTCCTCCGCCTCGTCCAGCCCCGCGAGGACGGCGGCGGTGTCCTCGCCCGCGTCGAGCAGCGCGGCGGCGAGGTCGGCCTCGGCCAGGTCGCCCGGCCGGGGCAGGGGCCGGGGCGGCGGGGAGGCGCAGGCCACGGTGTGCCGCCAGGGCTCGGGACCGTCCAGGGCGAGGTGGAGGTTCCCGTCGACGGTCACGGTCAGCTTCTGGGGCCGCCCCTCCCAGCAGGGCCGCAGTTGGGCGGTCAGCGCGGCCAGGAAACCGGCGCGCTCCCGTGCCGGCACCCCCGCGTCCGCCGTGAGCCGCGCCAGCAGGGCACGGGCGCGGGCCGCGTCGACGGGGCCCGCGAGGGTCCAGGTGTCGCAGGTCGTGGTCATGGGCGCCGGTCCGGGACGAGTACGGCGACGCTGATGTCGTCGCGCGGGGGGCGGGCGGGGCTGCCCGCGTCCCGCAGCACGGTCGCGGCCAGCACCGACGGGTCGTGGGCGAGCAGCCGCGGGTCCGTCGGCGGGGTCCAGCGGCTGGGCAGCCCGTCACTGTGCACCACGAGCAGACTGTCCCGGTGCCACGGCACCCGGCGCAAGGGGACGTGCGCCGGGAAGTACGCCCCGACGATCCCCGGATGCGACACCAGGGACTTCCAGCCGTCCGCCGCGTCCGAGGCGCGCAGCCGGGCGCCGATGTTGCCGACCCCGGAGAAGGCGAGTTCCCCCTTCTCCGCGTCCACCTGGGCCACGGCGACCGCGGCCCCCCGGGTGGGGCGCAGGGCCGTGTGCAGCCGCCGCAGGATCTCCGGGGGCGGCAGATGCGCGGCCCGGCGCAGCTCCGCCACCGCCGCGGAGGACGCGTGCGCGGCCTTGGGCCCGTGCCCCAGCCCGTCGGCGAGCAGCAGGCTCACCAGCCCGCCGTGGTGCACGCAGCCCCAGGCGTCACCGGAGGTCTCGGCCCCGGCGAGCGAGAGGACGATGCCGCCGGCCGAGGGGCCGTCGAGCGCCCGGCCGCCCCTCTCGGACTCCGGGTCGATCCGCGCCGTCGCCACCGTGCCGCGCCCCGGGGCGCCGTACAGCCGGAAGGCGTCGGCGTTGCGCAGGCAACTGCCCAGGCCCGCGCCGAGGGAGGACTCGGCGGTGGTGCAGCCGTCGCGCAGGGCCGCCGCGACGTCGGCGATGCCCGGCCCGTGGTCCAGCGTGAACAGCCGCACCGAGGTTGCCTCGCCCGACGGCGACGGCACCAGGTTGACCACCAGGGTGCCCCCGCCCGCGTGCCGGAGCAGGTTGGTGGCCAGCTCGGTGGCCACCAGCTCCCCGGCCCCCGTACGCTCCGGTCCAAGGCCCGCCTGCCCGCACGCCTGACGGACCGCCCTACTGGCGTCCCGTACGCGCGTGGAGTCGTGGACCGGGACCTCCCAGACCCGGCTCATGCCATCCCCGGTCGCGACGAGGGCACCTGGGCCACCCAGGCCACGGCCGTGACGGTCGTACCCCGGCCCGGCGCGGTGTCCACGCTGAACTCCTGCACCAGCCGCTTGGCCCCGCTGAGCCCCAGCCCGAGGCCGCCCCCGGTGGTGTAGCCGTCGGTCATGGCCAGCTCCAGATCGCGGATGCCGGGGCCGCTGTCGACGAAGCTCATCCTGAGGCCGCGGGCGCGGCCGTTGTCCAGCGGGGTGATCTCCGCGTGCCCGCCACCGCCGTGCACCAGGGTGTTGCGGGCCAGCTCGCTCGCCGCCGTGACCAGCTTCGTCTGCTGCACCAGACCGAATCCGAGGGCCGCCGCGTACTGCCGTACCTGCTGCCGGACCCAGGCCAGATCCGCGTCCGAACCGATGGGCAAGCTGGTCGCGGACGCCTGGCCGGACGGCTGCATCATCTCCCCCTCTGGGACAGCACTTCCATGGCCCGGTCGACGTCCAGCGCGGTGGTCAGGCCGGGCAGGGCCAGCCCCAGCTCGACCAGGGTGATCGCGACGGCGGGCCGCATCCCGGCCAGGACCGTACGGGCGGCGAGCAGCCGGGCGGCGGACGCGATCTCCGCGAGCACCCGGCCGAGGAAGGAGTCGACGATGTCCACTCCGGAGATGTCGATGACCACCCCGGTCGCCCCGGTGGTGGCGATGCGGTGGCTGAGGTCCTGCTGCAACTGCTCGGCGAGGCCGTCGTGCAGTTCGCCCTGGAGCGAGACGAGCAGCACGTCGCCGAGGGCGAGCACCGGTACGGGGCCCGGGTGGCCGGGTACGGGTTCGTTCACCGGGCGTTCGTACCCGTCTGCGCGCGGGAGACCTCGATGCCCTGCCGGCCCAGCGCGTAGGCCAGCGCGTCGGCGAGCGAGGCCCGGGTGAGCACCGAGCCGAGGTCGATGCCGAGCTGCACGATCGTCTGGGCGATCGCCGGACGGATGCCGGAGACGATGCACTCGGCCCCCATCAGCCGCGCGGCGGCCACCGTCTTCATCAGGTGCTGCGCCACCAGCGAGTCCACGGTGGACACCCCGGTGATGTCCAGGATGGCGTACCGGGCGCGCTGGTCGACGATGGCCTCCAGCAGCGACTCCATCACGATCTGGCTGCGCGCGCTGTCCAGGGTTCCGATCAGCGGGACGGCGACGGTGCCCTCCCACAGCTTGATGACGGGTGTGGCCACTTCGAGCAGCTGCTGGCGCTGCCGCTCGATCAGCTCCGCGTTTGCGTCCAGAGCGGTCTCCATCACGACCAGGCGCAGGGTGCCCACCAGCAGCGTCAGCGCCAGCACGCTCTCCTGGGCCTGCGGGGCGGTGGGGTCCGCGAACTCCTCGCGCAGCAGGTCGACGGCGGAGGCGCGCAGGGCGGCCACCTCGTCGGCTATCCCGGAGGGTGTCGCACCGGTGCGTGCGCGGTTCTGGGTCATCCGCCCCAGCTGATCGCGCACCGGTTCGTACCCGGGCGCGCCGGTGTCCTCGAGACGCCCGCTGACGGCGACGTCGGAGAGGGCGTCCACGACCGCCTTGCTGGCCTCGACGGCCTCGTCCCGGGAGACCGTGAACACCGACCTGAACAGGGGGGCGTCCGCCCAGCGCTGGGCGATCTGCTCCCTGCGCCGCTCCAGGAAGGAACCCACCAATTGCGGCGCCGACGCGGCCACGTCCTGCTCCTTCGGCACTGTCACGTTCTCCTCTCGCACAACCCGGGAGCCGCCGGCCGGCGGCTGATCTCCACCGTCCGGCAACCCTAGCCGCCGCTGTCCGGCCCGGCCAAACCCGAGAAGGGCGCTGACGTGCCAACTTCCCTTGCCGTATGGCCAGTTCACAGCGGCTGCCGACCGGTGACGACCGGCCGGCGCCGCGGTCCGGCGCGGCTGCCGGTGGGCCGTCTACCCAGGATGGCGCGAGACTCTCCCGACTGTTGCGGACATCACCTTTGCCGGCCGTCGGCCGCGGCGGCCCGGTCGGCGGTACCCGAGGTGGCCTCCCGCCGTCCCGGCACGGGGTCCGGCTCCTGCCGCGGCTGCCGTGACGCCGCCGCGGGCTCCCGTCGGCGGCGCAGCAGCAGCCGTCTGGCCGGGCACTCGACCGCCTCGTAGAGCACCCAGGACAGCCCGAGCGAGACGGCGAACGCGGTGGCGGTGACGGCGAGGCCCGCGAGGACGCCGAAGTGGGGCTTCGCGCCCAGGAGGTTGGTGGCGGCGCGCAGCACCAGCAGATGGATCATGTAGAAGGAGAACGACAGTTCCCCGAGCCGCACCAGGCGCCGGTGCCGCCACAGGGACGGCAGCCCGTTCAGGTCGGCGACGGCCGCCGCCGGGATGAGCAGGGTGAACCCGGCGAGGGTGCACACGGTGGCGGAGTAGCCGGGGGTGACCTGGGGTACCAGGAAGTAGCCGATGATCGCCAGCGCGAGCGAGGCCTCCAGCCCCGGCCCGCGCCACCGGCCGAGCAGCACCAGGCGGGCGGCGACCGCGCCGAGCACGAACTCGGGCAGCCGGGCGGCGGGGAACGAATAGAGCGTGTACGTCCACCAGTGGTGCGCGTCCGACCAGGCCAGCAGCAGCACCGAGGCCGCCGACAGGGCGCCCAGCGCGGTCGCCGCGCGCGCCCCGAGGCGGCGCAGCACCAGGATCAGCAGCGGGAAGCAGGCGTAGAAGAACGCCTCACAGGCGAGGGACCAGCTGACCGGGTTGAGCGTCTGCCACCAGGGGTGCCACCAGGAGTGCAGCAGCAGGACGTTGGCCAGCGCCTGCCGCGGCGCGGGTCTGCCCTGGTGCGCCAGGGTGAGGGCCATCAGCAGGGCCACGGCGAGGGTGACCAGGTGCACCGGGTAGATACGGGCGATGCGCCGCCGCCAGAAGGCGAGGGGTCTGTCGCCCGGCCGGGCCGACCAGGTCAGGACGAATCCCGACAGGACGAAGAAGAACGACACTCCGGTGGCACCGGCACCGAATCCCCAGCCGACCAGGTGGCCGCCGGTGCCTCCGAAGTAGCCGAAGTTGTTGACGTGCAGTCCGAACACCAGCAGCGCCGCCATCCACCGCAGCCCCGTCAGGGACGGCAGGGAGGGATTGGCGGCGGGCGGAACACGGGCGTTCGGCGTGCCGGTCGGAGCGGGCGGCGTCGTCCGGAGCGCCCGGGTCGTCGCCGTGGTCATCGAATCACCTGCCGCAGAGGGTTGGTGTGGGGCATGGAGGGGAACGTTGCCGGTCCACTTCCGTTCATCGCATCACGTGGCAAACATCACACAGATGCCGAACGACCCAACCCCCCACGCGCCACGGACCCGACCCCCGCTACACCCATACGAGCGACAGGGTCTCCACCGGCTGGCGGCCCCCTGGCCACGGGCACGAAGCCGGCCGGTACGGCGGTCACCGCTCGCGAAAGGGGCGCGGTTCCGTGAACCGCGCCCCTTGGAGGTACTCGGGGGTCAGTCGGTGTCGTGGTGGCCCACGTGGAGGTCCAGTTCGCAGGTCTTGCCCTCGCCCAGGGTCACCCCCGTGGGGACGGGGGCGTAGCCGGAGGTGACGACGGTGTAGGTGCCCGGGGCCAGGTTCTCCAGGGTGTACGTGCCGTCGGTGTCCGTCGCCGCCGAGGCGACCACCTCGCCGGAGGCGCTCAGCAGGGTGATGCGCGCGTCCGGGACCGGCCGGCCGGTGTGCTCGTGGCGCACCGTGCCGTGGACGTTGCCCGTGCCCGTGAGGGTGACGTCCGGTACGGCGGGACCGGCTCCGGCGTCGAGCTGTACGGCCCGCGGCTGGTGTCCGGCGGCCGAGACGACCAGGGTGGACGGCGAGGCTTGCGCCGGGGTCAGCTCGTACGTGCCGTCCTCGTCGGTGCCGGTGAGCGCCTGCTGGCGCCCGGACCGGTCGACCAGGGTGACGGTCGCCTCGGCGAGGGGCCGACCCGTGCTGTCGTACACCCGGCCGCGCAGCACCCCGGCGGGCGGGGCGGTGGTCGTCGCCGCCGCGGCCGGTGCCGGTGCGGGAGACGGTGAACCCGCCGTCGCAGGTCGGCGGCTGCGGATCAGCGACGCGCCCGCCGCCGCCAGTGACATCGCGATGGCGAGGGAGAAGACCACGACCAGGCCGTCGTGGAACGGCTGCGAGATCAGGTGCGGGAAGAACTCGCGGCCGGTGAGATGCGCGGACGCGGACGGCGACAGATGGCCGAGGATGTCCGGACCGAGCAGATGCTGGATGGGGTTGTAGCCCAGGAACGCGGCGAACAGGACGCCGACCGGCGGAATTTGGGCCACCGTGTGCGCGGCCCCCGCGGGCACGCCCTGGGCCGTCAGGCCGGTGGAGAGGGTGTCGGGGAGGGACCCGGCGAGCCCCGCGACCATGAGCGAGAAGAACACGCCCATGGACAGCACCATGCCCGCGTTCTGGAAGGTGGCGCGCATGCCGGAGGCCGCACCGCGGGCATCCGCAGGCACGCTGGACATGATGATCGCCGTGTTGGGGGCGGCGAACAGGCCGCCGCCGAGCCCGTTGAGGAAGATCAGCGCGGCGAACACCCAGTACGAGAAGTCGCTCGGCAGCACGAGCAGCCCGGCGAAGGACACCGCCATCACCAGGAAGCCGCACGCCGCGAACAGCCGCGCCCCGAACTTGTCCGACAGCGCGCCCGAGAGGGGCCCGGCGAGCAGGAAGCCGATGGTCAGCGGGAGCATGTAGATGCCCGCCCACAGGGGGGTGTCGGCGTAGTCGTAACCATGCAGCGGCAGCCAGATGCCCTGCAACCAGATGATCAGCATGAACTGCAGCCCGCCCCGGGCGATCGCGCCGAGCAGGGTCGCCGCGTTGCCGCCGGTGAAGGCCGCGTCGCGGAACAGCCGCAGCGGGAACATCGGTTCGGGGACCTTGGTCTCCACGACGCAGAAGACCGCGAGCATCACGGCGCCGCCGATCAGGCCCGCCAGCACCCAGGGGTTGCTCCAGCCCATGGTGTGGCCGCCGTACGGCTGGATGCCGTACGTGATCCCGGCCAGCAGCGCGGTCAGGCCGATGGCGAAGGTGATGTTGCCCCACCAGTCCATCCGCCCCGGTCTGCGGATGCCGGTCTCGTGCAGCGACTTGTACGCCCACACCGTGCCGATCAGGCCGATGGGCACGTTCACCCAGAAGATGGAGCGCCAGTTCCAGGTGACGAGCACACCGCCGAGCACCAGGCCGAGGAACGAACCGGCGATGCCCGCCACCATGTTGACGCCCAGGGCCATGCCGCGCTGGCGCGCCGGGAACGCGTCGGTGAGGATCGCCGCCGAGTTGGCCATCAGCATCGAACCGCCGACGGCCTGCACGATGCGCCAACCGATCAGCCACAGTGCGCCGTTGCCGCCGTGGAAGGGGTCGAGCGAGAGGACCACCGAGGTGAGTGTGAAGATCAGGAAGCCCGCGTTGTAGATGCGGACCCGGCCCATCATGTCGCCGAGCCGGCCGAGCGCCACGACCAGCACCGCGGTGACGAGCATGTAGCCCATCAGCATCCACAGCAGATAGCTGACGTTGGCGGGCTGCAGCGGGTCAAGGCGGATGCCGGTGAAGATGCCGGGCAGCGAGATCAGCACGATCGAGCTGTTGATCGTGGCGAGCAGCATGCCCAATGTGGTGTTGGTCAGCGCCACCCACTTGTAGCCCGGGTGGTCCGCGCCGATCCATCCGCGCCGGCGGTGCGGCCCGGTGTCGGCGGCACCGGATATCCGGTCGGTCTCGTGGGTCGTCATCGGTTGCTCCCGGTGTCAGGCCGTTCGGGCAGGGGGGCGGGCGGGGCGGTGTCGGTGAGCATGCGCCGGACGAGCGGGGCCACGACGCGCATGGCCGCGGTGAGCGCGCGCTGGTCGTCGGCCGGCAGACCGGCCATCAGGTCGGCCAGGCGTGCGTCCCGGGACCGGCGGCGGGCGGCGAGCACCTCCCGCCCGGCGTCGGTGACGGCGACCAGCGTCACCCGGCCGTCCACGGCGTCACCGACGCGCATGACCAGGTCCTGGCGTTCGAGCCGTTGCACCAACTGGGTCATGGACGGCTGGGCCACGCCCTCCGCCGCCGCCAGGAGCGTGAGCCGGACCGGACCCTCGCGTTCCAGCCGCGCCAGGGTGGAGGCCGCGGTGAAACTGAGGTCCCTGTGGTCCGTCACGGCTCTGATCACGGCAGATGCCGTCTCCGCCAGTAACTGTGCGGTCTGCTGCACGTCCGCATCTCTGTGAGAGTGATCCACACCCTTTAAGTATCACCCGCCTATATAGGAATCCTATGAAAATCTTCGTTAAGAAGTTTGGGGGCGGCGCGGGGAGGGATCGGACCGGCGGGCGGAGGGACCGGACCGGTGGGCGGAGCGTCAGGACATGCCGGTGCCGGGACGGATGAGCCCGTCCCGGCACCGGTTCCTCGGGGAAAAGCGGTCGCTCAGAGCACCGTGACGCCGAAGACCGGGGACGCCGTGCCGCCGCCGATCATGCGCAGGTCGTTCCTGCCCTTCAGGCCCAGCTCGACGCGCAGCGCGTAGGAGCCGCCGCGGTTGACGGGCGTGGACGCGGGCAGGGTGACCCACTTGCCGCGCTGCTTCTGCTGGAGGGTCAGCTTGGTGCCCGCCGCGATGCCGGTGGTCTTGCCGGTGACCCGGAACAGCGTCCAGGCGCGCACGGACGACACCGACGGCGTGGCCGTGATGCCGGGCTCGGCGACCGTGGCCGCCCGGACGCCGGCCGGGGCCGCGATGGGGGCGGCCGGGGTGGCGGCCGGCGCCGTGCCCGCGAGGGCGAGCGAGGCCGTGCCCAGGACGCCGACGACGGCAACGCGCAGGGAACGCCGCTTCGTGACCGTCATGAATCTGTCCTTTTCTGTGGTGAGTTCAACTGTTCACGCCAAAGGAGAGGAACATGCCGATTGGCGCGGTCACTTGAGACGACGTCACCACAAGGGCGGGCGTTCACTGACGGTTTGTCCCCGTCCCGTAACAGCCGGTGCGGTCCTCACGCGCGGGGCCCGATCTCCTTCCCGTCGGCGTCCCGGACGGTGATGGCCTGCATCGGGCAGATGTCGGCCGCGTCCAGGGCGCGTTCGTCGCCCTCCGGGATGTGCTCGCGCACCGGGTGCGAGCGGTCGCCGTCGAGGGCGAACAGGTCCGGCGCGGTCCCGGCGCACATGCCGGAGCCGATGCAGTGGCCGGGGTCCACGCGCAGCCGCCAGCTCATCGCCGCCTCACCACCCCACCGGCATGACGCGGGGCCCGCGCACCAGCATCTCGGTCTTCCAGGTGATGTCACCGGCGACATGCAGTGCGGGGAAGCGCGCCACCAACGCCCCGATGGCCTCCTGGAGTTCGAGGCGGGCGAGCGGAGCGCCGAGGCAGTGGTGCACGCCGTGGCCGAAGCCGAGGTGCGCGTTGCCGTCACGGGAGATGTCGAGCGCCCCGGCCTCGGTGAAGCGCAGCGCGTCCCGGTTGGCCGCGCCGATGGCGACCAGCACCGGCTCCCCGGCGCGCACCAGGGTGCCGCCGACCTCGATGTCCTGCGTGGCGTACCGGGCCTGACCGGCCCCGCTGCCCAGCGGGACGAACCGCAGCAGCTCCTCGATCGCCTGCGTGATGAGCGCGGGCTCCGCGCGCAGCCGGGCCAGCGCCTCGGGGTGATCGAGCAGGGTGAGCACGAAGTTGGGGATCTGGGTGGCGGTGGTCTCGTGACCGGCCACGAGGATGCCGACGCACAGGTCGACCAGCTCCAGTTCCGACAGCCGGTCGCCGTGGTCGCGGGCCTCGATCAGCGCCGTCATCAGATCGTCCTGGGGCTCGGCGCGGTGCGCGGCGATCAACTCGGCCGTGTAGGCGCGCAGTTCCCCGCGGTTGCGGTCGAACTCCTCGGCCGTCAGCGAACTGGTGGACAGCGCCGCGTCGCTCCACACGCGGAACTGCGGACGGTCCTGCTCCGGCACCCCGAGGAGCCGGCAGATCACCGCCACCGGGATGGGCAGCGCGTAGCTGTCGACCAGGTCGACGGGCGGCCCCGCCGCCTCCATCGCGTCCAGCAGGGTCGCCGTCAACTCCCGTACCTGCGGCCGGAGTTTCTCCACCTGGCGCACGGTGAACGCCTTCGCCACCAGGGAACGCAGCCGGGTGTGGTCGGGCGGGTCCATGCTGAGGATCCCGCTGTCCCGGCGGCCCTCGGAGGCGCGCGGCTCGTCGTGTTCGAGGCTCAGCGCACGGCTGAAACGCTGGTCGCCGAGGACCAGCCGGGCGTCCGCGTACCGGGTGGCGAGCCAGGCCGGCTCCCCGTACGGCATCCGCACGCGCAGCAGTCCGGGGGTGTCACGGGCGCGGTCGTACGCCTCGGACAGTTCCAGGTCGTGGCCGGAGTTGAAGGGGTAGGCGAGGGGGGTGTGGTCCGTTGCGGTCACAGCTGTCTCCCTTGTGTAAGCACACGCTTACAACGCTAGGAGCCGCTCAACGGGCACGCAACGACACTAATCGGCCGTTAGTCTGCGGGTCCTCGGCGGACGCGCGCGGGCGCGGGGCGGCGGAAGGAGCAGCGGGTGGGCGGCGGCGAGTGCACGCGGGACCAGGACCGGAGCACGGGCGGTGCCCCGGGCGGGGAGCCGCCCCAGCGTCCGCGCGATGCCCGGGAGACCCGCGCGCGCATCCTCGGCGCGGCCGGCGCGGTTTTCGCCGAGCGCGGTTACGAGGCGGCCACCGTCCGGGACATCGCGGCTCGCGCCGGGGTGAACCAGGCGCTCATATTCCGGTACTTCGGCTCCAAGAAAGCCCTGGTCACCGAGGTGATGGCGCAGGACGGCAAGGAGCAGCTGAGCACCACGCCGCCCGAGCGGCTGTTCGAAACCGCGCTGCGCGGCGTGCTCACGGAGGGCGGCGGGGCCGGTGCGGACCGGCTGCTGGCCGTGTATCTGCGCTCCATCGGCAGCGCCGACGCCGCCCCGGAGACGGTCCGCGCGCTGGGCGAGGAGTACGCCGCCGCGCTCGCCTCGCTCTCCGAGGCCGACGACAGCACCCTGCGCGCGCAGCTCGCGATGGCCTGGCTGCTCGGCATCGGCCTGATGCGGGTCGTCGTCGGCCAGGAGCCGCTGGCCAGTGCCGCACCGGACGCGGTCTGCGCGCACGTCCTCACGGCCCTGAACCGGCTGCTGCCGGTGCTGCCCGGCGGGGAGGCGGGGGCGGGCGATGCGGGTACGGAGGAGGCGCGGCCCGGCGTACGGTCGTAGACACCGCGCGGTACGACCCTCGGGCCTCGGGCCGCGGGCCGAGTCGAACCGGTGACCGGCGCGCGAGGCGTGGCCGGACCGGTCCTGACCCGGCCGGAAAACGGAAGCGGCGACCGAAGCGGTCCCGGCCCAGGCGCGAAACCGCGGCCGGACCGGCCCCGGCGCGGCGGAAATCCCTGCCCGGACCCCGCCCCGGTGCGAAGACTCCTGCCACCCCTGCTCAGGTAGCCGCGGTCGACCGTACGCCGAGTCCCGTGAGATACGCGGTGAGCACCCGGTTCAGCCGCGGTTCCACCTCCACCACCGCATGGCTGAGCCGGGGATCGCTCGTGTACAGCTCGCGCAGGCGCGGGCCGGGCGTGGCCATCTGCCACAGCGCCCCGGCGAGGCTCGTCGCCGTGGCGACAGTGTCGACGCTCTGCGCCTCGTCGAGGCCGAGCAACCGGCCCAGCTCGCCGCTGATCAGCTCGACCGCCCGCAGCGTGACGAGCTTGAAGGAGCGCACCGACTCGATCGACACGTTCCGCTCCAGGTTCAGCGGCGCCTGCGCGAGCAGGTCGCAGAACATGGGGCGCGCCGCCAGCGTGCCCGCGAGCACCGCCGCGACCTCGGCGGGCGTGGCCTCGGACCGCTCTGCCAGGTCGCCGAGCAGGGCGGCGGACCACTCCCGCCAGCCCTCGGCGGTCAGCGCGAGGAAGATCTGCTCCCGCGTCTCGAAATAGCGCAGCAGCGCCGACTTGTGCATGCCGACGGCGGCGGCGATGTCCGTGAGGGTGACGTCCCGTACCCCCCGCACCCCGCCGAGCGTCCGGGCGGCGTCCAGGATCGCCGCCTCCCGCGCCTGTTTGGCCTCGGCACTGCGCGCACGCTGAAAGGCAGGCTCACTCATGGAGGCCATCATAGAAAGCCGTAAGGCAACGGTGTTGCATTAATAAGAGAACGGTGTTGTACTAATGGCATGAGTGCACAGGATGATTCACAGGTCTGGTTCGTCACCGGTTCGTCGCGCGGCTTCGGCCGTGCCCTCGTCGCCGCCGTCCTGGAGGCCGGCGACCGCGTCGTGGCCACCGCCCGCCGCCCCGAGGCCCTCGCGGAGGCCTTCGCCGACTACGGCGACCGCGTTCTGCCCCTCGCCCTGGACGTCACCGGCCCGGACGCGGCACGCGCGGCCGTCGACGCGGCCGTCGCCCACTTCGGCCGCATCGACGTGGTCGTGAACAACGCGGGGTACGCGAACGTGTCGCCCATCGAGACGACCGAGGACGACGACTTCCGCGCCCAGTTCGAGACGAACTTCTGGGGCGTCTACCACGTCACCAAGGCCGCGCTCCCCGTGCTGCGCCGGCAGGGGGCCGGCACCGTCGTGCAGTTCTCCTCGGTCGGCGGCCGGGTCGGCGGTTCGCCGGGCATCGCGTCGTACCAGGCGGCCAAGTTCGCCGTGGACGGCTTCAGCCGGGTCCTGGCGACGGAGACCGCGCCGTTCGGCGTGCGGGTCATGGTGGTCGAGCCGAGCGGCTTCGCCACCGACTGGGCCGGCTCCTCCATGACCGTCCATGACGTTCCGGAGGCCTACGAGGCGACCGTGGGCGCGATGAACCGGCTGATGCGGCAGAACACGGCCGGCGCGGCCGGGGACCCGCGCCGCGCCGCCGAGATCATCGTGGAGACGGTGCGGCGCGGCGAGGTCCCGAGCCATCTCCTGCTCGGGGTGAACGCCGTGACCATGGCGCTGGACTACTCCCGGCGCCAGCTCGCCGAGGCGGGCGCCTGGGAGAAGGTGAGCCGTTCGGCCGACTTCGGCGAGCCCTACCCCGCGCCGCTCCCGTCGTGAGAGCCCGCGCGGCCCTGCCCGCGGGCCCGTGGGCCGCTCACTTGCCCACGAGCAGCCCCGTCCCGCTGACGTAGACGTGGACGCCGTCCCTGTCCACCGCGACCCGCCGCAGCCGCAGGGCGCCGGAGGGCGGTTCCGGGATCCGGAAGGCGAAGGCGAAGCGGTCGGCGATCTGCGGGCGGGTCAGCTTGGTCAGGGCGGTGAGCAGGGAGGGGTCGACGCCGAGCCGTTCGAGCACCTCGGGGTGGGCGAGCGCCACGTCCGCGAGGTTCACCCCGGTCAGCCGGTGCAGGAAGTACGGCGCGCCGGTGAGCCGGTGGAGCCGGTCCTCGTCGTGCAGCGCGGCGCGCACCGTGCCGTCCGGCACGCCCAGCCGGTGCACGAGCTCCGGGACGCCCAGCAGCGCCTTGACCTTGTCCGCCTCCCGGGTGATCCGGCGCGCCGCGGGCCGGGTGAGATGCAGCCCCTCGGCGGGGCCGGTGCCGGGGCGGTAGGTCGCGAGGTCGCCGATGTCCAGCCGCATCCCGTCCACCGAGGTGCTGATGCCGCGGTCCCCGTCGCGCCGCACGTGGGCGTCCGCGCGCACCCGCACATCGCGTCCGGCCAGGCGCAGCGAGCCGAGCGCCCTGATCCGGCCCGGCCCCTGGGCGCTGAACGACACCTGGGAGGCGCCCAGTTCGCGGTTCATGTCGGCGAAGGACAGCAGCACCTGCCCGTTCATCCGCGGAACGAGTGCTCCGCGTATGGCGGTTGGCCCGTCGCCGTCGATGCGTATGCCGCGTGCGGTGGCGGTGACCTGGGTCAGGGTGACCCGCTCGGCCGGCACGTCCGGGACGGTGATCCGGACCGAATCCAGGCGCCGGTCGAGCAGTTGGGTCAGGAACGGGAAGCCGCCGATCCGTACCTCGGGCGCGGCGGTGAGATGCAGCCGGTCCTTGAGCTGGTCGGCGGCCTGGCGCTCGGCGTAGAGCAGCGCCCAGCGGTCGGCGAGGGTGACGAGACAGGCGAGGGTGAGCACCCAGACGAGCAGCCTGAGCATGGTGGGCAGCCCGGTGGCCCGGTTACGGCGGCGGCCCCGGCGCCTGTGGTTGGGTGGCATCCAGGCGTCGGCCTCGCCGTCCTGCCGGTCCGGGTCGTCGTCCACGCGGAGGAAGTCGTCCAGCGGACTGCCCGCCGGGCCGTCCAGCGGATCGGCCGCCGGACCGTCCACCGGACCGGCCGCTGAAATGCCTGCGGGACCGTCCGCCGGGGCGCCCGCGGGATCGTCCGAGAGTGCCGCCAGTTCGTCGTACGGGCTTCGCGCGGACGGAACCCGGGCGGGGTCGGGTCCGTCGGAGTGAGTGGTGTGATGCGTCGATGTGTGGGGGGTACGCATCGGCAGATTTGATCACATAACCCCACCAGGCCCGCAACTCTGACGAGGGGGCGGACGCGGAATGGCCCGATTCGCACGTGTTGTCGAGCCATGCTCAACTCGTCCCTGAAGAGCCGCCGTTGGAATCCGGCGGCGACGGGCCCGTGCAGCGCAGGAAGGAAGACCTCCATGACGGCGAGGGACAGCGGGCGTTTCGTGGGCAAGGCCGCGGTGGTGACCGGCGGCAGCCGGGGGATCGGCGCGGCGGTCGCCACGCGCCTGGCGGCCGAGGGGGCGGCCGTCGTCGTCGGCTACCGGAACAACCGGGCGGCGGCCGACGCGCTGGTCACCGCGATCGAGGCCGACGGCGGCAAGGCCCTGGCCCACGGCGCGGACGTGGCCGATCCCGGTCAGAGCGAGGCGCTGATCGAGCGGGCGGTCGCGGAGTTCGGACGACTGGACGTGCTGGCCTCCTGCGCGGGCATCGAGCACTTCGGCGCCCTGGCGGACCTCACCCCGGCCGATTTCGACCACGTCTTCGCCGTGAACACCCGCGGCCAGTTGTTCGCGGCCCAGCACGCCGCCGCCCGGATGGGGGAGGGCGGCAGGATCGTGCTCACCTCCTCGGTCAGCGCGTCCCGCGCGGTCTTCGCGCACACCCTGTACGCCGCGTCCAAGGCCGCCGTGGAGTCGATGGTCCTCAACCTCTCCGCCGAGCTGGGACAGCGCGGCATCACCATCAACGCCATCGCGCCCGGCGGCACCGACACCGACATGGCCGCCGAGAACGCGGCCGCGTACCAGCACCCCATGCTGCGCGGTGAGATCCCGCTCGGGCAGTGGATGTCGGCGCACGGCGCGCTCGGCCGGCTGGCCCGGCCCGAGGAGATCGCGGCGGGCTACGCCTACCTGGCCAGCGACGACGCCGCGTACATGACCGGTCGTACCCTCCCCGTGGACGGCGGATTCTTCTGAGCCGCCGCGCCGGTCACGACCTCCCGGAGCGCACCGGATCGCCGGCCACCTCCCGCGGGTGCTTCCCGCCGCCCGAGCCCGCCGGGCGGTCCCGCCGCCAGTCGAACGTCGCGAGCGCCAGCGACGCCACCATCCCGACGAGCGCGGCGACCAGCGCCACGACGACGGCGGCACGGTAGTCGTGGTGCCGGCCGAGCACCAGGTAGTAGAGGCCGGGCAGCGCGGCCGTACCCACCGCCGCCCCGAGCCGCTGCCCGGTCTGCAGCGCGCCGCCCGCCGCGCCCGCCATCCGGACGGGCACGTCCCGCAGCGTCATCGTGAAGTTGGGCGAGACCACGAACCCACCGCCGATGCCGCCGAGGAACAGCACCGGGGCGGCGACCCAGGGGGCGATGCCGAGGTCCACGGAGTGCAGCAGCAGCGCGGTGCCGCCGAGACCGGCGATCACGCCCGCGAGACCGCACACGGTGAGCAGGCGGCCGAGCCGCTCGACCATCCGCCCCGCGACCACGGCCGCGACCGCCGACCCCACGGCGAACGGGGTCACGGCGAGCCCGGAGCGCAGCGGGGAGAAGCCCAGACCGTGCTGGTAGAAGAGCGCGAAGACCAGCCACACGCCGCTGAACCCGATGAAGTACAGCGTGCCGACACCCGCGCCGACCGCGTAGCCGCGCACGGTGCTGAACAGCCGGGGATCGAGCAGCGGCTGGTCGCCCCTGGCCACCAGGCGCCGCTGCCACCGGACGAAGACGGCGAGCACCACGGCACCCACCGGGAACAGCCACCACAGCCGGCCGATCCCGCCCGAGTCCGCCTGGACCAGCGGATACATCAGCGCGAGCACACCGAGACCGAGGAGCAGCACACCGGCCACGTCCACGTGGCCCCGCCCGGACCCCTCGACGCGGGGCAGCAGCCGGCGGCCGAGCAGCACGGCGAGGATGCCGATGGGCACGTTGACGTAGAAGATCCAGCGCCAGCCGTCGGCGCCGGAGGCCAGCGCCAGGATGGCGCCGCCGGTGATGGGCCCGACGGCGGAGGAGATGCCGACGGTCGCGCCGAAGAACCCGAAGGCCCGCCCGCGTTCCGCGCCCCGGAACAGCTGCTGGATGAGCGCGGAGTTCTGGGGCGCCATGAACCCGGCCGCGAGCCCCTGGGCGAGCCGCGCCACCACCAGCAGCGTGATGTCCGGAGCCGCCCCGCAGGCGGCGCTGAACAGCACGAAGGCGCTGAGCGCGAGCAGGAAGATCCGGCGCCGGTCCAGCGCGTCGCCGAGCCGTCCGGCGGTGACGAGGGCGAGGGCGAACGTGAGCGCGTATCCGGACACCACCCACTGCACCTGGGCCGGGGAGGCGCCCAGATCGCGCTGGACGGTGGGCAGGGCGACCGCCACGATCGTCACGTCCAGCAGGCTCATGAAGCCGGCCACGAGCGTCACCCACAACGCCCGCCACCGGCGCGGATCCGGCTGCCGACCGGCCTCCTGAGCCCCCTGACCGCGACCGCCTGCCGCCGACGTCGACGTTGTCACCTGGGCTCCTCTCGGCTCGGACCCCGCCCGAAGGAAACCAGGTTCCCGCGCGGGGCGCGGACACACACCTCTAGCTGCAACCGCAAAGGGCGGGAAGAAAATCCGTCCGGACGTGAATCCGTGCCGTCCTCGGCAAGATCCCGTTGTCAGTGGTGGCTGCGAGGCTTGGACCATGAACGGCGACGACGAGCAGCTGCTGCGCGGCAGGGTCTACGGCCACGACCACGAGGACCCGGGCCCGCGCCCGGACCGCAGGTACGCCGAACTGGTCGGCGGCCCCCTGGACGGACTGCTGCTGGACATCACCGACCGGGCCGACGACGCCCCCGCCACGGGCATCCCGCTGCGGACCGAGCTGGGCCGGTTCGGCACCGGCGGCCGGGCGGTGTACGCCCCGCGCCCCGGCGACCGCGCCCGCCTCGACTGGACCGGCGACATCCCCTGACGCGCGGCGTACCGGACCTTCACGTACTCACCGTAGCGGTACGAACACCGTACGAAGCGGTTAGTTTGAGCCCGCGAGATCTGCACAGGCGTTGGCTTGTGCAATGGACAGGCGAAAGGAACACCGTGATGACGGCGACTGACCACGACGGCCCGGTGGACCCCGCCGCGGTCAGACGCCACCGCATGCTCTTCCGGGCCATCGAGAAACGGCGCCATCCGAAGCTGCGCCGCAGCGACATCACCGTGACCGACGAACCGGCGGTCAAACGCGCCACGAAGGCGGCCGCGCTCGGCAACGCGATGGAGTGGTACGACTTCGGTATCTACAGCTATCTGGCCGCGACCCTGGGGAAGGTCTTCTTCCCCTCGGACAACCACACCGCCCAGCTGCTCAGCACCTTCGCGACCTTCGCGGTGGCCTTCCTGGTGCGGCCCATCGGCGGCATGGTCCTCGGGCCGCTCGGCGACAAGATCGGCCGCAAGACCATCCTCGCCCTCACCATGATCATGATGGCGATCGGCACCTTCGCCATCGGGCTGATCCCCACGCACGCCGCCATCGGCATGTGGGCCCCGGCCCTGCTGATCTTCTTCCGTCTGGTGCAGGGCTTCTCGACCGGCGGGGAGTACGGCGGTGCGTCCACCTTCATCGCCGAGTACGCGCCCGACAAACGGCGCGGTTACTTCGGCAGCTTCCTGGAGTTCGGCACGCTCGGCGGGTACGTCGGCGCGTCCGGCCTCGTCGTCGCCCTGACCAGCGTCCTCAGCGACGAGCAGATGCTGCACTGGGGCTGGCGCATCCCCTTCCTGGTCGCCGCCCCGCTCGGCTTCATCGGCCTGTATCTGCGGCTCAAACTGGACGAGACGCCCGCCTTCCAGAAGCTGGAGGGCGGCCAGGCCAGGGCGACCGAGGCCGCCGACCCGGTGGAGACCTCGGCCGCCGCCGACCTCGGCAGGATCTTCACCCGCTTCTGGCAGCCGCTGCTGCTGTGCGTCGCGCTCGTGGCGGCGTACAACATCACCGACTACATGCTGCTGTCGTACATGCCGACCTATCTCTCGGACGAACTCGGCTACGACACCAACCACGGGCTGCTGATCCTGCTGATCGTGATGGTCCTGCAGATGTGCGTCATCAACCAGGTCGGCCGCCTCTCGGACCGTTTCGGCCGTAAACCCCTGCTGATGACGGGGATGCTCGGCTTCCTGGTCCTTTCCGTGCCGTCGTTCCTGCTCATCCGGCAGGGCTCCGTCGCGCTGATCGCCCTCGGCCTGCTGCTGATGGGCCTGTCCCTGGTGGCCATGCTCGGCACGATGTCGGCGGCCCTCCCGGCGATCTTCCCGACGCACGTCCGCTACGGCTCCCTCTCGGTCGCCTACAACTTCTCCGCCTCGCTCTTCGGCGGCACCACCCCGCTGGTGATCACGGCCCTGATCGGCGTCTTCCACACCAACCTGGTGCCGGCCTTCTACGCCATGGGCGCCGCGGCCGTGGGTGTCATCGCCGTCCTGTGCATGAAGGAGACGGCGAACAAGCCGCTGGACGGCTCCCCGCCGTCCGTGGAGTCGGAGGCGGAGGCCGCGGAACTGGTCAGGTCCCAGTCACCCGACCCGAAGTTCTGACGGGCCCACGACCGGTCCTCCCGGACCACCGCCTTCTCCCGGACCACCGGGCTCACCGCGCCCGGTGGTCCGGCACGCGCAGCGCGAGCAGGGTGACATCGTCGTCGAACAGCTGACCGCGGCCCGTGACCAGCTCGGCGCGCAGCCGCTCCAGCGGGGCGTCGCGCAGGGTCACGGCCTGCTCGGCCAGCGCGGCCAGGCTCGCCCCGATGTCCTGGTCCCGGCGCTCCACCAGTCCGTCCGTGAACAGCAGCAGGGTGCTGCCTGCGGACAGCCGGTGCTCGTGGTCGTAGCGGGGGAAGGCGGGGTCGACGCCCACCGGAATCCCATGGTGGTCCGGGGAGAGGAAACGGGCGCCGTCCGCGTCGAGCAGCAGCGGCGGGGGATGCCCGGCGTTGCTCCAGCGCAGGAGGTACTCCCCGCCGGCGCGTTCGAGGCGCGCGAGCACCAGGGTGGCCGTGGGCGGCTCGGCGAAGGTCGTCAGGGCGCGGTCCAGCCTGGAGACGACCAGGCTGGGCGGCCCCCCGTGGTCGAAGACCAGGGGCACGCAGCATGTTGCGGACCTGCGACATGTACGGGGCGGCCGCCACGGCGTGACCGGTGACATCGCCGACCACGACGGACGTGGCGCCGTCCGGCAGGTTCACCGCGTCGCACCAGTCCCCGCCGACGCGGGGCACCTCGGAGGCCGGCTCGTAGCGGATCTCCGCCGCGAGCGGGCTCAGGTCGGGCAGGGCCGGCAGCATGCGCTCCTGGAAGTGCATCGCCGCCCGCTTGAGCTCCTGGTACAGCCGGGCGTTCTCGATGCTGACGCTCGCGGCGCCGGCCAGGGCGGCCAGGATGGCCTCGTCGTCGGTGAACGGCGCGCCGTCCTTCTTGTCCGCCAGGTAGAGATTGCCGTACACGGTGTCGCGCACGGTCAGGGGTACGCCCAGCAGCGTGGTCATCATCGGGTGGCAGGGTGGGAAGCCGACCGCGCGGGAATCGGCCTGGATGTCGTCGACGCGCATCGGCTTGCGCTCCGCGACCAGCCCGCTCAGCAGGCCGTGCCCCTGGGGAACCCTCGGCCGCGAGCATCCGCTCCTCGTCCACGCCCACCGTGACCAGGTCGGTGAACTCACCGTCCCGGCCGAGGACCCCCAGCGCGCCGTACCGCGCGCCGACCAGGTCGGCGGCCGCCTCAATGATGTGCTGGAGCACCGCACGCGGTTCCATGTCCGCGCTGATGGCCACCACCGCGTCCAGCAGTCGCCGCAGCCGGCGCTGTCCGAGCGCCAGCCGCCGCACCCGGGCACCCAGCTCCTCGGGCGTCATCGCGTCCGGCCGCAGGTCCATCCCCTCCAGCCCGGGGACCGGACTCCCGGCCATCGCGTCCGGCCACTGTGGATCCTCCGGCATGACGAGCACCTCCCGGCACGACGGGAGCGACATCCGCTGTCCGTCTTCCCTCCGATCGTGCCCCTATGCGGGGGTTCGTCCCTTGATGGCGACCCGGCGACGGCGGCAGGCGCGTATCACCCCGGACCGGCACCCCGCGACGGTGCCCCGTACGGCCCGCACCTCACGCCCCTGTGTCCCTCCGGAACCGTGCGTTCACTCGGGTCGCGCGGGCTTCGGCTCGATGAAAACGGCATTTATCTGGGAGCGCTCCCGTGGGAGCGCTCCCAGATTGGCATAATGAAGGTCCACCGTTCCCGCAGGCGTGTCAAGGGAACGAACACTTCGAGTTGGCTACTGACGGGTTGTCATCCATGGGGACGGGCAAGGGCGCGATGGCTGCGGGCGGGGGACGGGGCGGCCGGCCGACCCTGGAGATGGTGGCCGCGCGGGCCGGTGTCGGGCGGGGCACGGTCTCGCGGGTGGTCAACGGCTCCCCGCACGTGAGCGACCAGGCGCGGGCGGCGGTGCAGGCGGCGATCGCGGAACTGGGCTACGTGCCCAATCGTGCCGCCCGCGCGCTGGCCGCCGACCGCACGGACGCGGTCGCCCTGGTCATCCCCGAGCCGGAGACGCGGCTCGGCGCCGAGCCGTACTTCCTGGACATCGTCCGCGGCGTGAGCACCGAACTCGCCGACACGGACATGCAGTTGCTGCTCACCCTCATCCGCACCCCGCGCGAACGCCAGCGCCTGGCCCAGCACCTGGAGGCCCGCCGCGTGGACGGCGTGCTGCTGGTGTCCGTGCACGAGAACGACCCGCTGCCCGGCCTGCTGGAGCGGCTGGGGGTGCCGACCGTGCTGAACGGCCGGCGCTCCGAGCGGGAACGGATGTCCTACGTCGACGCCGACAACGTCGGCGGCGCGCGGTCGGCCGCCGAGCACCTGCTGGGGCTCGGCCGGCGGACCGTCGCCACCATCACCGGCCCCCTGGACATGTACGTCGCCCGCTGCCGGCTCGACGGTTACACCCAGGCGATGAACTCCGCGGGCCTCGGCGGCGACACCTCGCTGGTCGCCCACGGCGACTTCACCGAGGAGGGCGGCCGCGCCGCCATGCGGGCCCTGCTGGAGCGGCACCCCGGCCTCGACGCGGTCTTCGCCGCCTCCGACGTCATGGCCAGCGGAGCCCTGCACGTCCTGCGCCAGTCGGGGCGGCGCGTGCCCGAGGACGTGGCACTGGTCGGCTTCGACGACTCCGCGGTGGCCCGGCACGCCGACCCGCCGCTCACCAGCGTGCGGCAGCCGACCGAGGAGATGGGCCGCACCATGGCGCGGGTGCTGCTGGAGGAGATCGAGTCCCGCACCGGCATCCGGCGCCATGTGGTGCTGTCCACGGACATGGTGCTGCGCGAGTCCGCCTGAAGGGCGTCGCGTGACCTCCTTCGGGGGGCTTGCCTTCGGATTTTGTCGGCGGTCGCGGGTCTCGGGTCGGCCGCAAGGCACCGTCGCCTGAGCCGGTCCGATCCGGAGGAAAGGCCCTGAGCATGCCGTCGGGGCCCCGCTCCGGCCCCCGTACGCCGAGCCGGGGAGCGCGGGGCGCGGCGCGGGGGCGCCGCCGTCCGTGCAATTGCCGAATGGCTGTTTCTCCGTCTTGCTTCCGGCTCCGCGCGGCGGCCGGCGCCCCGACGGCTCGTGGCGGAATCCCGGCGGCAGGGCATCGCGCCGTTCCGCATAGCCGCCGGATGTGGCCTGTTCCACGCCGTCTCGGACGGTGGTGACCCGCCGCCGTCGAGCCCGCCGACCCCCGCGCCGAGGGGGAACGTGAACACGCCATTGCGCCCAGGTTTCGCCGGGCCCCTTCACAGCGCTGTTTCGAGTTGTTACTTTCCTCAACTGTTGGGAGCGCTCCCACGTTCAACCCCTTGGAAGCAACCCGGAGTTGGCCACCGCGGCACCAGGTGGCGGAGGCCTCCGGTCCGTTCGCACCCGGGTGGCGCTCCCCGGCGTAGCACCACCACGTACGCACCGCATACGAACCGCACGCGAACCGCGTTCCAACCGCACCGCGGCCCGGCCTGGGGCACGGCGCGGCAGCGCTGTCAGTCGGAGCAACGCGATACGAAGAGGAGCTGGCTGCCATGAGACCTGCGGACCTGGGCCCACCTCGGCGGTATACGGTCATGGGCACCGTGGCCGCGATCCTGCTCGCCCTGCTGGCCACTCTGGCCGGTACGGCGCCCGCGCGGGCGGCGGGCACCGCGGGAGCGGGCTACTGGCACACCAGTGGCCGTCAGATCCTGGACGCGAACGGCAACTCGGTGCGCATCGCCGGGATCAACTGGTTCGGGTTCGAGACCGACATCCACGTGGTCCATGGCCTGTGGTCGCGGGATTACAAGAGCATGCTCGACCAGATCGCCGCGACGGGATACAACACGCTCCGCATCCCCTATTCCGATGACATCTTCAAGTCCGGCACGATGCCGTCCAGCATCGACTTCTCCAGCGGCAAGAACACCGACCTCCAGGGGCTCAACTCCCTTCAGGTCCTGGACAAGATCGTGGACTACTCGGGGCAGATCGGCCTGAAGGTCATCCTCGACCGGCACCGGCCGGACTCCAGCGGCCAGAGCGCGCTGTGGTACACCAGCAGCGTCCCGGAGTCGACCTGGATCGCCAACCTGAAGTCCCTGGCGAGCCGTTACGCGAACAACCCCACGGTCGTCGGGATCGACCTGCACAACGAGCCGCACGATCCGGCCTGTTGGGGCTGCGGTGACACCAGCATCGACTGGCGGCTCGCGGCCCAGCGCGGCGGCAACGCGGTGCTGTCGGTCAACCCCAGCATGCTGATCTTCGTCGAGGGCATCCAGACGTACAACGGCGACTCCACCTGGTGGGGCGGCAACCTGGAGGGCGCCGGCACCTACCCGGTCCAGCTCGACGTCGCCAACCGCGTGGTCTACTCGGCCCACGACTACGCCACCAGCGTCGCCAACCAGCCCTGGTTCAGCGACCCGTCCTTCCCGAGCAACATGCCCGGCATCTGGGACAAGCACTGGGGCTACCTCTTCAAGAACAACATCGCTCCCGTCTGGGTAGGCGAGTTCGGCACGACGCTCCAGTCGGCCACCGACCAGACCTGGCTGAAGGCCCTGGTCGACTACCTCCGGCCGACCTCGCAGTACGGCGGCGACAGCTTCCAGTGGACCTTCTGGTGCTGGAACCCCGACTCCGGTGACACCGGCGGCGTCCTCAAGGACGACTGGCAGACGGTCGACACCGCCAAGGACGGCTATCTGGCGTCCGTCAAGGCACCCGGGTTCGCCGGTGGCGGCGGTGGCGGTGGCGGTACGACCGACACGACCGCGCCGTCCGCGCCCACGGGTCTGGCGGTGTCCGCGACGACGGCTTCGAGTGCGTCGCTGACGTGGAACGCCTCGACGGACAACGTGGGTGTGACCGGGTACGACGTGTACCGGGGGTCCACGAAGGTGGGCAGCACCACCTCGACGTCGTACACGGACTCCGGCCTTACGGCGTCGACGGCGTACTCGTACACCGTGAAGGCGAAGGACGCCGCGGGCAACGTGTCGGCTGCTTCCGGCGCGGTGACGGCGACCACCTCGGCCTCCGGTGGCGGCACCCCGGGCACCGGCGCGGTGAAGGTGCAGTACAAGAACAACGACAGCGCGCCGGGTGACAACCAGATCAAGCCGGGTCTGCGCCTCGTCAACACCGGGAGCAGTGCGGTGGATCTGTCCAAGGTGACGATCCGCTACTACTTCACCGGCGATGGCGGTGCCTCCACCTTCTCGGCCTCGTGCGACTACGCGGCCGTCGGGTGCTCGAACGTCTCGCAGAAGGTCGTCGCGCTGTCCTCGCCGAAGTCGGGCGCGGACCACTACGTGGAGATCGGCTTCACGTCCGGCGCCGGTTCGCTCGCCGCGGGTGCGAACACCGGTGACATCCAGAGCCGGATCAACAAGAGCGACTGGTCGAACTTCAGCGAGAGCGACGACTACAGCTACGCGACCAACACCGCCTATGCGGATGCCACCAAGGTGACCGTGTACGTCAACGGGACCCTCGCCGGCGGCATCGAACCCTGAGTTCTCCCTCCCCCAACGGCGCGCGGTGTGCCGTACGGCGGCACCGCGCGCCACACAACCCCACGGAAGGAACCTTGGTGAAGAAGTCTCCGCCTCCCCCGAGATCCAGGCTCACCCGCGGATTCGCGGTGGTGTCGGCGCTCGCCCTGAGCTCCGCGCTGGCCATGACGCTCAACGCCCCGACCGCCTCGGCCGCCACTCGGGTGGACAACCCCTATGTGGGCGCTAAGGCTTATGTGAACCCGGAGTGGTCCGCGAACGCCGCCGCCGAGCCCGGCGGCAGCGCGATCTCCAACACGCCGACCGCGGTGTGGCTGGACAGCATCTCGGCCATCCAGGGCACCAGCGGCAAGATGGGTCTGAAGGCCCACCTCGACAAGGCCGTGTCCCAGGGCGCCAACCTGATCACCCTGGTCATCTACGACCTGCCGGGCCGGGACTGCTCCGCGCTCGCCTCCAACGGCGAGCTGGGCCCCACCGACATCGGCCGGTACGAGACCGAGTACATCGACCCGATCGCCAAGATCCTCGCCGACCCGGCCTACGCCAACCTGCGGATCGTCAACGTGGTCGAGCCCGACTCGCTGCCGAACCTGGTGACCAACGCCGGTGGCACCGACGGGTCGACGACCCAGTGCGAGACGATGAAGGCGAACGGCAACTACGAGACCGGCGTCGGCTACGCGCTGAACCACCTGGGCGCGATCCCGAACGTGTACAACTACATCGACGCCGGCCACCACGGCTGGCTGGGCTGGGACACCAACCTCGGCCCGTCCGCGGACGAGTTCTACAAGGCCGCCAACACCGCCGGCGCCACGGTCGACGACGTGCAGGGCTTCATCGTCAACACGGCCAACTACTCGGCGACCGTGGAGCCCAACTTCAAGGTGACCGACAGCGTCAACGGCACCACGGTGCGCCAGTCGAAGTGGGTGGACTGGAACCAGTACGTCGACGAGCAGTCCTACGCCCAGGGGCTGCGCAGCATGCTGGTGTCGAAGGGCTTCAGCTCCAGCATCGGGATGCTGATCGACACCTCCCGCAACGGCTGGGGCGGTTCCGCCCGGCCGAGCGGCCCCGGCCCGACGACCTCCGTGGACGACTACGTCAACGGCGGCCGGATCGACCGCCGGATCCACGCCGGCAACTGGTGCAACCAGAGCGGTGCCGGCCTCGGTGAGCGGCCGACCGCGGCCCCGGCCTCCGGTATCGACGCCTACGTGTGGGTCAAGCCCCCGGGGGAGTCGGACGGTTCCAGCCAGGCCGTCGACAACAGCGAGGGCAAGGGCTTCGACCAGATGTGCGACCCGACCTACGGGGGCAACGCACGCAACGGCAACAACCCGACCGGTGCCCTGCCGAACGCCCCGCTGGCCGGTCACTGGTTCTCCGCCGAGTTCCAGCAGCTGCTGCAGAACGCCTACCCGCCCATCTCCGGTGGTGGCGGTGGCGGTGGTGGCGGTACGACCGACACGACCGCGCCGTCCGCTCCCACGGGTCTGGCGGTGTCCGCGACGACCAGTTCGAGTGTGTCGCTGAAGTGGAACGCCTCGACGGACAACGTGGGTGTGACCGGGTACGACGTGTACCGGGGGTCCACGAAGGTGGGCAGCTCCACCTCGACGTCGTACACCGACTCCGGCCTTACGGCGTCGACGGCGTACTCGTACACCGTGAAGGCGAAGGACGCCGCGGGCAACGTGTCGGCGGCTTCCAGCGCGGTGACGGCGACCACGGCCGCGAGCGGCGGTGGCGGTGGCACCCCGGGCACCGGCGCGGTCAAGGTGCAGTACAAGAACAACGACAGCGCGCCGGGTGACAACCAGATCAAGCCGGGTCTGCGCGTCGTCAACACCGGCAGCAGCGCGGTGGACCTGTCCAAGGTGACGATCCGCTACTACTTCACCAGTGACGGTGGTTCGTCCACCTTCTCGACCTCGTGCGACTACGCGGCCGTCGGCTGCTCGAACGTCTCGCAGAAGGTCGTCGCCCTGTCCTCGCCGAAGTCGGGCGCGGACCACTACGTGGAGATCAGCTTCACGTCCGGCGCGGGTTCCCTCGCCGCGGGTGCGAACACCGGTGACATCCAGAGCCGCATCAACAAGAGCGACTGGTCCAACTTCAGCGAGAGCGACGACTACAGCTACGCGACCAACACCGCGTACGCCGACGTCTCCAAGGTGACCGTGTACGTCAACGGCACCCTCTCGGGCGGCATCGAGCCGTAACCCGAGGCTCTCCCCGCAGCAGCCCGGCCGCCCCGCCCCGCCTGCCCCGCTCCGGGCCGCGGCCGGGTTTCCGGAGCATGGCGCCCATCAGGGGTGGCGCCATGCTCCGGCTCCTCCCGCTCCCTTCGGACCCCCCGTCCGCAGGATCCCCATTCCCTTGAGGAGAAGCCATGTCCGCTCCCGGTTTTTCCCGCAGACGATTCGCCGCCGCGGTCGGCGGAGCTCTGTTCGCGGCAACCGTCTCGCCCTCGCTCGCCAGCGCGGCGCCCTCGGCCAAGAAGCCCGCCACCACGTCCCCCAAGGCGGCCGCCGACGACCCGTACACCACCGCGTTCCTGACTCAGTACAACAAGATCAAGGACCCGGCGAACGGCTACTTCAGCGACGAAGGCATCCCCTATCACAGCGTGGAGACGCTGATCGTCGAGGCCCCCGACCACGGCCACCAGACCACCTCGGAGGCGTTCAGCTACTGGTTCTGGCTGGAGGCCACCTACGGCCGGGTGACCGGCAACTGGACGCCGTTCAACAACGCGTGGGCCACCGCCGAGAAGTACATCATCCCCACCCACACCGACCAGCCGAGCAACAGCTCCTACAACCCGAGCTCCCCGGCGACCTACATCCCCGAGTGGCCCGAGGTCAACAAGTACCCCTCGGCGCTGGACAGTACGGTCACCTCCGGCCAGGACCCGATCGCGAGCGAGCTGAACTCGGCCTACGGCACACCGGACGTGTACGGCATGCACTGGCTGATGGACGTGGACAACGTCTACGGCTACGGCAACACGCCGGGCACCGGAGCCGAGAACGGACCGACCGCGACCGGGCCGTCGTACATCAACAGCTACCAGCGCGGCGCCCAGGAGTCGGTGTGGGAGACGGTCCCGCAGCCGACGACCGACCTGTTCAAGTACGGCGGTCCCAACGGGTATCTCGACCTGTTCGTCAAGGACAGCAGCTACTCCCAGCAGTGGAAGTACACCAACGCCCCCGACGCCGACGCCCGCGCGGTGCAGGCGGCGTACTGGGCCTACCGGTGGGCCTCCGCCCAGGGCAACGCCTCCGCGGTCTCCGCCTCGGTGGCGAAGGCCGCCAAGATGGGCGACTACCTGCGCTACTCCCTGTTCGACAAGTACTTCAAGAAGATCGGCAACTGCACCGACCCGAAGAGCTGCGCCGCCGGCACCGGGCGGGACTCCGAGCACTACCTGCTGGCCTGGTACTACGCCTGGGGCGGCGCGGAGAACGGCGGCGGCTGGGCCTGGCGGATCGGGGACGGCACCGCCGCGCAGGGCTACCAGAACCCGCTGGCCGCCTGGGCGCTGGCCAACGTGCCCAGCCTCACCCCGAAGTCGCCGACCGCGAAGAGCGACTGGACCACGAGTCTCCAGCGGCAGTTGGAGTTCTACCAGTGGCTTCAGTCCGCCGAGGGCGCCATCGCGGGCGGCGCGACCAACAGCTGGGACGGACAGTACGGCACCCCGCCGGCCGGCAGCCCGACGTTCTACGGCATGGCCTACGACTGGGAGCCGGTCTACCACGACCCGCCGAGCAACAACTGGTTCGGCTTCCAGGCCTGGTCGATGGAGCGGGTCGCCGAGTACTACTACGTGACCGGGAACGCCGCCGCCAAGGCGATCCTGGACAAGTGGGTGGCCTGGGCCTCCTCCAAGACCACCGTCTCGGCCACCGGCTTCCAGATCCCGGCCACGCTGAACTGGACCGGACAGCCCAACACGTGGAACCCGAGCAGCCCGGCCGCCAACACCGGCCTGCACGTGTCGGTCGTGGACTACAGCAGCGACACCGGGGTGGCCGCCGCCTACATCAAGACGCTCACCTACTACGCCGCCAAGTCCGGTGACACGGCCTCCGCCGACCTCGCCAAGAAGCTGCTGGACGCGATGGCGAGCCTCGCCGACCCGAAGGGCATCACCACCCCGGAGATCCGCAAGGACTACAGCCGGTTCGCCGACCCGGTGTACGTCCCGTCCGGCTGGTCGGGCAAGATGCCCAACGGCGACCCGATCAACTCCAGTTCGACCTTCATCTCCATCCGTTCCTGGTACAAGCAGGACCCGGACTGGCCCAAGGTCCAGGCGTATCTGAACGGTGGATCGGCGCCCACCTTCAGTTACCACCGCTTCTGGGCGCAGGCCGACATCGCCATGGCCTACGCGGTCTACGCCGAGCTGATCGTCGGCGCCCCCGGGGGCGGTGGCACCGGGGACACCACGCCTCCGACCGTGCCCACGAACCTCGCGGTGTCGGCGACCACGGACACCACCGTCTCGCTGACCTGGACCGCGTCGACCGACGACGTGGGCGTGGCCGGCTACGACGTCTACCGGGGCGGGACCCTCGCGGGCAGCGCGGCCACCACGTCCTTCACCGACTCGGGGCTCAAGGCCTCGACGGCGTACAGCTACACGGTCAAGGCGAAGGACGCGGCCGGGAACGTCTCGGCGGCCTCCAGCGCGGTCACCGCCACCACCAAGGCCGGCACCGGCGGCGGCACCACCGGGGCGGTCAAGGTGCAGTACAAGAACAACGACAGCGCGCCGACGGACAACCAGATCAAGCCCGGCCTGCGCGTGGTCAACACCGGCAGCACCGCGCTGGCCCTGTCGACCGTCACCCTGCGGTACTGGTTCACCGGCGACGGCGGCGCGAGCACCTACGGAGCCTGGTGCGACTACGCGGCGGTCGGCGCGTCGAACGTGACGCAGAAGGTGGTCGCCCTGTCCTCGCCGAAGACGGGCGCGGACCACTACCTGGAGATCGGGTTCACCTCCGGCGCGGGTTCCCTCGCCGCGGGGGCGAACTCCGGTGACATCCAGAGCCGGGTGAGCAAGACCGACTGGTCGAACTTCAGCGAGAGCGACGACTACAGCTACGGCACCGGCACGGCCTACGCCGACGCCACCAAGGTGACCGCGTACGTCAACGGCACCCTCGCCTGGGGCACCGAGCCGTGATCCGCCGAGGAGAGAAGGAGAGCACACACATGCTGTCATCGTGGAGGCGGCTGCGCGCGGCCGCATGGGCGGGCACCCTGGCCGCCATGCTGCTCGGTGCGCTCATGGTCGTCACCCAGCCCGCGTCGGCCAGTACGACGTCGGACTGCACGCAGTGGGGGACCACATCGCTCCAGGGCGGGGAGTACATCTACCAGCAGAACGAATGGAACTCGTCGGACACGCAGTGCGTGAGCATCGACGACACCACGGGTGCGTGGTCCCTCACGCAGGCGAACTTGAACGTGCCCACCAACGGCGCCCCGGCCACCTACCCCTCGGTCTACAAGGGCTGCCACTGGGGTGCCTGCACCACCGGCAGCGGACTGCCCATCCAGGTGAGCCAGTTGGGCAGCGCGACCACCTCCTGGTCGACCACGCAGCCGGCGTCGGGCGCCTATGACGTCGCGTACGACCTCTGGTTCAACTCGACGCCGACCACGGACGGCCAGCCGGACGGCACCGAGGTGATGATCTGGCTCAACCACCGCGGGAGCGTCCAGCCGTTCGGCAGCCAGACCGCCACCGCCAACGTCGCCGGCCACGGCTGGGACGTCTGGACCGGGCAGCAGACCTCCTGGAAGATCATCTCCTACGTCCTCCAGGGCGGCGGCACCTCGTTCAGCAACCTCGACGTCAAGGCGCTGATCAACGACGCGGTCGGGCGCGGTTCCATCAACCCCGCGCACTACCTGATCGACGCCGAGGCCGGATTCGAGATCTGGCAGGGCGGCCAGGGCCTGGCCAGCAACAGCTTCTCGTTCAGCGCGACCAAGGGCTCCGGCGGTGGTGGCGGTACGACCGACACGACCGCGCCGTCCGCGCCCACGGGTCTGGCGGTGTCCGCGACGACGGCTTCGAGTGTGTCGCTGAAGTGGAACGCCTCGACGGACAACGTGGGTGTGACCGGGTACGACGTGTACCGGGGGTCCACGAAGGTGGGCAGCACCACCTCGACGTCGTACACGGACTCCGGGCTCACGGCGTCGACGGCGTACTCGTACACCGTGAAGGCGAAGGACGCCGCGGGCAACGTGTCGGCGGCGTCCGGCGCGGTGACGGCGACCACGGCCGCGAGCGGCGGTGGCACTCCGGGTACGGGCGCGGTGAAGGTGCAGTACAAGAACAACGACAGCGCGCCGACGGACAACCAGATCAAGCCGGGTCTGCGTCTCGTCAACACCGGGAGCAGTGCGGTGGACCTGTCGAAGGTGACGATCCGCTACTACTTCACCAGTGACGGTGGTTCGTCCACCTTCTTGACCTCGTGCGACTACGCGGCCGTCGGGTGCTCGAACGTCTCGCAGAAGGTCGTCGCGCTGTCCTCGCCGAAGGCCGGTGCGGACCACTACGTGGAGATCGGCTTCACGTCCGGCGCCGGTTCGCTCGCGGCGGGTGCGAACACCGGTGACATCCAGAGCCGGATCAACAAGGGCGACTGGTCGAACTTCAGCGAGAGCGACGACTACAGCTACGCGACCAACACCGCGTACGCCGATGCCACCAAGGTGACCGTGTACGTCAACGGCTCCCTCGCCGGCGGCACCGAACCCAACTGACAAGGAGACAGCGGTGAGATCAATTCTGCACCCCTTGCGCGGTGGGGGGCTCGCGGTCGCGCTGGCCACGCTGGTGAGCACCGGCTTCGGTCTGCTCGCCGTCGGGGCCGCCCCGGCCGCCCAGGCCGCGGGTTCCACCCTGGCCCAGCTCGCCGAGGCCCAGGGCCGCTACTTCGGCTCCGCCACCGACAACTCGGAACTCAACGACTCGTCCTACACCGCCGTCCTGGGCAGCGAGTTCGACTCGATCACGCCGGGCAACTCGATGAAGTGGGACACCGTGGAGCCCACGCAGGGCCAGTTCAACTTCAGCGGTGGTGACGCGATCGTCTCGTTCGCCCAGGCCCACAACCAGCAGGTGCGCGGCCACAACCTGGTCTGGCACAACCAGTTGCCCGGCTGGGTGAGCAGCCTTCCGTCGAGCCAGGTACAAGCGGCGATGGAGAACCACATCACCAAGGAGGCCACCCACTACAAGGGCAAGGTCTACGCCTGGGACGTGGTCAACGAGCCCTTCAACGACGACGGCACCTACCGGACCGACGCCTTCTACAACGCCATGGGGAAGGACTACATCGCGGACGCGCTGAAAACCGCGCATGCCGCCGACCCCACGGCCAAGCTGTACATCAACGACTACAACATCGAGGGTTCCAGCGCCAAGGCCGACGCCATGTACCAGTTGGCCAGCGACCTGAAGAAGCAGGGCGTGCCGCTGGACGGCATCGGCTTCCAGGGACACCTGGCGATCCAGTACTCGATGCCGGCGAACATGCAGCAGAACCTCCAGCGCTTCGCCGCCCTCGGGCTCGACGTGGCGTTCACCGAGCTGGACGTGCGCATGCAGATGCCCGCCGACAGCACCAAACTGGCGACCCAGGCCGACTACTACCGCCAGGTGACCAACGCGTGCCTCGCCGTCTCCCGCTGTGTCGGCATCACCGTGTGGGACTTCGACGACAAGTACTCCTGGGTGCCGGGCACCTTCCAGGGGGAGGGCGCCGCCTGCCTGTACGACGAGAATCTCCAGACCAAGCCGGCGTACGCCGCGGTCCAGACCGCCCTCGGCGGCGGCGGTGGCGGCGGCACGGACACCACGCCGCCCTCCGCGCCGTCGGGCCTGACGGTGTCGGGGACGACCAGTTCGAGCGTGTCGCTGACCTGGTCGGCGGCCACGGACAACGTGGGTGTGACCGGGTACGACGTGTACCGGGGGTCCACGAAGGTGGGCAGTTCCACCTCGACGTCGTACACGGACTCCGGTCTCACGGCGTCGACGGCGTACTCGTACACCGTGAAGGCGAAGGACGCCGCGGGCAACGTGTCGGCGGCGTCGAGCGCGGTGACGGCGACGACGGCCGCGAGCGGCGGCGGTGGCACTCCGGGCACGGGTGCGGTGAAGGTGCAGTACAAGAACAACGACAGCGCGCCGACGGACAACCAGGTCAAGCCGGGCCTGCGTCTCGTCAACACCGGCAGCAGCGCGGTGGATCTGTCGAAGGTGACGATCCGCTACTACTTCACCGGTGACGGCGGCGCCTCCACCTTCAGCGCGTGGTGCGACTACGCGGCCGTGGGCTGTGCGAACGTGACCCAGAAGGTCGTCGCCCTGTCCTCGCCGAAGGCCGGCGCGGACCACTACCTGGAGATCGGGTTCACCTCCGGCGCGGGCTCCCTCGCCGCGGGGGCGAACACCGGGGACATCCAGAACCGGGTGAGCAAGACCGACTGGTCGAACTTCAGCGAGAGCGACGACTACAGCTACGCGACCAACACCGCCTACGCCGATGTGACGAAGGTGACCGCGTACGTCGGCGGCACCCTCGCGAGCGGCATCGAACCGTAAGCACTGGCGGCACCGAGAGCTCCGCCCAGTACGCCAACGCCCGCGCCAGGGCGGCGGCGTACTGGGCGGCGGCGTACCCGGCGAACGGTCAGAGGCCGCGCAGGCGCGCCAGCGTCGCGTCCAGGTCGGCCTTGGCGGGCCGGTTGTAGGGCAGCTTGGCGAGCATGGCGGCCATGCCGCAGGTGTTGGTCACGGCGGAGAAGATCAGACCGCCCGCGACGCCGGCGGACAGCAGCCGGAAGGCCGGGTGGACGAACTCGCCCAGCGCCAGTCCGGCCAGGACGATCGAGCCGGCGGTGAGACGGACCTGGCGGTCCATGCTCCAGGTCGCCTTGACGTCGCACGCCAGGGGACGGTCCAGCTCGTGGCCCTGGGCGGCCCAGGCGCCGGTGCCGCCCGCGAGGGTCGCCGTGTGGACGCCCTTCTCCGCGAGCTGCCGGCAGGCGTTCTCGGAACGGGCACCCGAGGCGCACACCACGAGGACCTCACCGCGCTCGGCGGCGCCGCGGATCTCGGGCAGCGCGCGGTCGAGCTGGTCCAGGGGGATGTTCAGGGCGCCGGGTATGTGACCGCCGGCGTACTCGCCCGGGGTACGGACGTCGATCACGATCAGCTCGTGCAGACGGTCCTGGGCCTGGCGGGGAGCGAGGGTGGTGAGGGTCATGGCAGATGTCGTCCTTGTGTTGTCGAGGGCGTCCGGAGCCGCGGTGTGCTCCATGGGGTGGGGGTTGTGGCAGGTGGCCCTGTCCGGGCGCCCGGCGCTGTCCACTGTGCCAGGGCTCTGTGAAGGCGAGGTCACACGAGTACGTCGGCGAGCATGAAGACCGCGACCGCGAGCAGTACCCAGGCGAAGACGCGTTGCAGCGTCTTGCCCTTGAGCTTCTCGGCCAGGCGCTTGCCGTCCCAGGCGCCCAGCATGGCCGCCGCGGTGAACGGCGCGATGACCGCCCAGTCCAGGTGCATTCCGGTGCCGGCGCGGGCGCCGAGCGCGGCCAGCGAGTTGATCGTGATGACCAGCAGGCTGGTACCGACCGCGCGGCGCATGGGCAGCGTGAGGACGCTGACCAGCGCCGGTACGGCGAGGAAGCCGCCGCCCACGCCCAGGAACCCGGTCACGGCGCCGAGACCGGCCCCCACCGCTCCGGCCTTGCCCGGGTTGACCCCGGCGCCGGACTCGGAGGCGGTGCGGGCGGGGCGCAGCATCCGCAGGGCGGCGAGCGCGGCGATGAGCGAGAAGGCGACGGTCAGCACGGCCTGGGGCAGATGGCCGGCGGCGGCCCCGGCGGCCATCGCGGGCACGATGCCCGCCGCGGCGAACAGCAGCCCGGTGCGCCAGGCGACGTTGCCGTCCCGTGCGTGCCCGGTCAGCGCGGTGACCGAGGTGAGCGTGACGATGACCAGGCTGGCCGTCGTCGCCTCGGCCGTGGTGAAGCCGAGGAGGTAGATCAGGGCGGGTACGGCGAGGACGCTGCCGCCCCCGCCGAGGCCGCCCAGGGCCAGGCCGATGACGGCGCCGGCGACGAGCGCGAGGATCAGAGCGGTCATGCTATCGAGCCGTTGTTCCCGTGTTCGTCGACGACCGGGTGACCGGCGGCGGCCCATTCCCGCATGCCGCCCTTGACGTCCACCGCCCGCGCGCCGTGTCCGGCCAGCAGTTCGGCGGCCTGCTGCGAGCGCTGTCCGCTGCGGCAGATGACCACGAGCGGCCGGGCCTGCGCCGCACTCGGCAGCGCGGCGCCCGCCACCAGGCCGGACAGCGGCGCGTGTACGGCGCCGGGCGCGTGCCCGGCGTCCCACTCGTGCTGCTCGCGCACGTCCAGCAGCACGGCCGGGGCACCGTCGCCCCGGGTGTGCCGGACGCCCTCGGCGACGGTGACGCGGTCCTCGTCACGGGGGAGGAGGGACATCACTCAACCTCTCAGGAAAACGGATGGATCAGAGCGGGGGAGTCGTTCACCCGGCCACGACGGCCAGTCCGGCGGCGGTGGCGGATTCGAAGCCGTCGTCGACGGCCACCACGTCCCGGCCGGACGCGTGCAGCAGGGAGGCGGCTATGCCGGCCCGCATGCCCCCGGCGCAGTGCACCCAGACGGTGCCCGCCGGGATCTCGTCCAGCCGCGTGTGCAGCTCGTGGATCGGGATGTGGACGGAGTTCTCGATGTGTCCGCCGGCGCGCTCCGAGTCGCGGCGTACGTCCAGGACGACGATGCCGTCCGTGCCGCGCCCGGCCAGGCCGGCGAAGGTGGAGCGGGGGAAGGAGACGAGGTCCTCGCCGTCGGTCACCCACTCCCGGGGCGCACCGGTCGCCGCGGCGGCGGGCCGGTCGATGCCGACCCGGGCCAGCTCGCGCTGGGCGGCGGCGAGCTGCTCGGGGGACTCGGCGAGCAGCGTGACCGGCTTGCCCCACGGGATCAGCCACGCCAGATACGTGGCGATCTTGCCGTCGGCCTCGAAGTTGAAGGACCCGGCGACATGGCCCTCGGCGAACGCGACCCGGTTGCGCAGGTCCACGACCCACTCGCCGGCCGCGAGCCGGGCCGCGATCTCCCGGGCGTCGGCGACGGCAGGCGGCGTGAGGTCCACCGGCGCGGGACCCGCGGCGTTGGCCGGGCCCATGTGCGTGTAGTAAGCGGGGATGTCGTCGAGCCCGGCGAGCAGCTCGGCGACGAAGGAGTCGACGTCCGTGGTGAGTGCGGCGTTGGCCGACTTCTCCTTGCCGATGGTGGTGGAGTCGCCCTCGGCCTGCGCGGAGGAGCAGAAGCTGCCGAAGCCGTGGGTGGGCAGTACGGACGTCTCGTCCGGCAGCTCGGCGGCCAGGCGGTGGGCGGAGGCGTGCTGGGCGCGGGCCAGATGCTCGGTCAGGCGGGGCTCGACCAGATCGGGCCGGCCCACGGTGCCGATCAGCAGGGAACCGCCCGTGAACGCCGCCACCGGCCGCCCCTGCTCCCGCAGCACGTACGAGGTGTGGTGGGGGGTGTGGCCGGGGGTGGCGACCGCCCGCAGCTCCAGCGCGTCGTCGACGGTGACGGTGTCGCCGTCGGCCACCGGCACCCGGGCGAAGGACACCCGCGCGTCGGCGGGCACCAGGTAGGCGGCGCCCGTCACCCGGGCCAGCTCCAGGCCGCCGGTGACGTAGTCGTTGTGGATGTGGGTCTCCACCACGTGGGTGATCCGCACACCGCGTCGCACCGCCGCCGCGAGCACCTGGTCGAAGTCGCGCGGCGGGTCCACCGCCACGGCCCCCTGCCGGCCACCGGCCAGGTAGCTGCGGTTTCCGAGGCCCTCGAGCTCGATGGTGTCGATGAAGAACACGGAGACGTTCCCTTCGATGATTACCCCCCGGGGTATATGTAGACCATAACACGAGTACCCCAGGGGGTATTCCGTACTCATGCGGGACGGGAGCGTCAGAGGCGGCCGGTGAGCATGCCGCGCCAGTAGATCTGCGGCAGCAGGTACCGCTTGAAGACCCACATGTCGCGCCGTTCCTTGAAGGTGTCGATCAGCGGGAAGGTGGGCCGGGGCCGCTGGTCGTAGTCGAACTCGGCGAGCAGCATCCGGTCGCGGGCGGTCACCAGCGGGCAGGACGTGTAGCCGTCGTACCGGTGCGTCGGCGTCCGGCCGTCCATCACGTCGAGCAGGTTGGCGGCGACCACCGGGGCCTGCTTGCGCACTGCGGCGCCCGTCTTCGAGGTGGGCAGGTTCGCCACGTCGCCGAGCGCGAACACGTCCGGGTACCGCGGGTGCCGCAGGGTGTGCTTGTCGGCGGCGACGAACCCCAGCGCGGCGGCGGGATCGGCGAGCGGGCTCCGCTTGACCCAGTCGGGCGCGCTCTGCGGGGGCACGGCGTGCAGGAGGTCGTACGGGACGGTCTCCGCCCGGCCGCCGGCGTGGTCGGTGACGACGATCTCGCGGCGGTCGCCGTCCACGGCGGTCATCTCCGACCTCAGCCGCACCTCGATGCCGTACCGGTCGGCCACCCGCTCCAGGACGCGGCCCCATTCGGGCACCTTGAACAGGGTGGCGTCGGGGATGACCAGGATGATCCGGATGCGGTCCAGGACCTTGCGCCTGCGCCAGTGGTCGGCGGCCAGGTAGGCGATCTTCTGCGGCGCCCCGCCGCACTTGAGCGGCGTGGCCGGGTGGGTGAAGACGGCCGTGCCGGAGCGCATGTTCCTGATCAGCTCCCAGGTGCGCGGGGCGTACTCGGGCGCGTAGTTGCTGGACACCCGGTCGTGTCCCACCGCCTCGGCGAGGCCGGGCACGGCGTCCCAGTCCAGTTGCAGTCCGGGGGCCATGACCAGGTACTCGTAGGTGAGCGCGGCGCCGCCGGAGAGGGTGATCGTGTGCGCGTCGGGATCGACGGCGAGGGCGTGCCGGCGTATCCAGCGCACCCCGTCGGGGATGACGGCGGCCTCGGCGCGGCGGGTGCCGCGCAGGGATGCCTGGCCGCCGCCGACCAGGGTCCACAGGGGCTGGTACCAGTGGCTGTCGGACGGCTCGACGAGCGTGATGTCGGTGACACCCGCACGGCGCAGCCGGGCGGCGACGCTGATTCCGGCGCTGCCGCCGCCGATGATGGCGACGCGGTGCCGGCCGGTGATCGTCTCGGTGTCGGGCGTGGGGCTGGCGGCCATGGTGGAGTCCTTCCTGTACCGGCTCTGGAGCCGTGGGGCCGAGGGCTGTGCCGGTGTGCGGGTCGCGCCGCGCACATCATTTGGTTGTCTCCTCAAATACCCCCGGGGGTTTCCGTGACCGAAGCTATGACCGTCCGGCGAGACGGTCAAATACCCCGTCGGGTATTTGCCCCAGAGGTAAATCCAGGGCCTGCCGCGCCCGCCGTGGACCCGTGCGAGGGGACGCGGCGGCGCGTCGCGCGCGGCGCACGCCCGGTGTCCGCGCGGGCGTCGTAGCGTCCGAGGCGTGCGTCTGTGGGACGAGGAGCCGAGGCCACCGGCGTGCGCGCGCCCCGTCTGGGCGGCCCTCCTCGCCGCCGCGCTCGTCTGCGCCGTCCTCGCCGCCGCGCTCGGCGGCTGCCCGCGCATGCGCGCCCTGGCCGGATCCGCCCCGGACTCCTCGCACCGGGCGTATGCCACGGCCGCGCCCCAGGCCGTGGCGGCGGACACGCGGCAGCCGGCGGGCACCCGGTGCCATGGCGCCAAGACGGTCGCCGCGCCGGCCCCCGCCCCGCGAGCCCAAGTGCGCCTCCCGCACGGCTCGCACCCCGGCGCGCCCGCGAGCGCGCCGCTGCCGTCCCCACCGCCGCCGTCGTCCCGGCGGCCCCCTGACGGCTGTCCGGAACCGCCGCTCAGGGTGTAGGGCGCTCCAGGTGGCGGGTGCCTCTAGGGGGGTGCCTGTCGCACCTTTTCGCGTACCTGAAACCGCCCGCGGCACACCAAGGAACTCCTCATGCCCGCTCGTCCTGCCCTGGGCAGTCGGCTGTCCGATCGGATCCACCGGCGGCTGGGCCCGGCCGTCCTCGTCTGCTACCTGCTCGCCCTGCTCGTGCCCGGGCCCGGTGCTCGGCTGCGGGGGGCCGCGATCGGCCTCCTCGGGCTGCGCCTCGACGCGTCCGCCGTCGCGCTGTTCGTCATCCTCTTCGCTGCCGCCTTCCAGGTGGCGCCCGGGCGGGCCCTGGCCGCCGCCCGGCAGCCCAAGGTCGTGGTCGCGGGGCTGGCCGCGCATCTGCTGACCGCGTTCGTCCTGGCGCCGGTCACCGCCCTGGTGGTGTACGGCGCCGGGCTGCGGGGGCCGGCCGGCGGCCTGGCCGCCGCCGTCGCGCTGGTCACGGCGGCCCCCGTGGCCGCCGCCGCGACGGTCTGGCTCGGCCGGGACGGCGAGGTCACCGCCCTGCTGGCCGTCGTCCTCCTCTCCGCGCTGCTCAGCCCCCTGACCATGCCCGCGACGCTGGACCTGCTGGGCCATGTCCTGCCGTCGGCCGTCCGCACCCGGGCGCTGGTGGACAGCGCGGCCGGCCAGGCGCGGGCGCTGCTCACCGGTGCCGTCGCCCTGCCCTGCGCGCTCGGCCTGCTCGCCCGGAGGACCGTGCCCCGCTCCGCCACGGGACGCCTGCTCGCCGGGGCACCGCTGACGGCGATGGCGGCGATGCTCACGCTGACCTACGCCAACGCGACCGCCGCGGTTCCCGTGCTGCGCGACGAGCCCTGGACGGCCGTCGTGCTCTGCGTCGCCGTGGGGTGGGGCGCCTGCCGGCTGGCCTTCCTCGCCGGTTCGCTCACCGCCCGTGTCCTGCGCCTGCCGCCCGCCGCCGGGGCCACGGTCACCCTGGCGTGCGGCATGAGCAATGTCAGCGTCAGCGCGGTCGTCGTCGTACAGGCGCTGCCGGGGCAGCCGCACGCGCTGCTGGCGGTCCTGGTCTACGGGCTGGTGCAGAAGGTCGCGGCCCACCGCGCCGTCGCGAGGGGAACCGTCGTATCGCCGTGCCGGACGGTCACTGGCCGGCGCGCCGTTCGGTGATCCAGCGGGCCGCGAGCAGACCGGAGACCGCGGTGAGGGCGGCGGCCGCGAGCACGGTCGTCCGCAGGCCGAACGCGTCAGCGAGGACGCCGGCCACCAGGGCGCCGGCGGCGTAGCCGATGTCACGCCAGAAGCGGTAGGTGCCGAGCGCGTTGGCCCGCCAGGCGGGGTGGGCGTGGTCGGAGACGGAGGCGATGAGCGCCGGGTAGACCATGGCGGTGCCGATGCCGAGCGCGACGGCGGACAGGAGGCCCGCGAGCAGCGGGGTGTCCAGCAGGGCGAGGGCGAGGAGGAAACCGGCGGCCTGGACGAGCATCCCGGTGACGATGAGGGGCTTGCGGCCGACGCGGTCGGCGAGCTGGCCGGTGGGGATCTGCCCGAGGCCCCACAGGACGGGGTAGAGGCCCTTGATGAGGCCGACGGCGGCCAGGCCGAGGCCGTGGTCGGTGAAGAGCAGCGGGAAGACGCCCCAGGTGAGGCCGTCGTTGAGGTTGTTGACCAGCCCGGCCTGGCTCGCCCCGCGCAGGGAGCGGTGGCGCCAGGAGACGCGGGCGAAGACCGCGGCCACGCCGGTGCTCTCGCCGCTGGGCAGTGGCTCGGTGTGCCGGGCCAGTTCGAGGGCGACGTGGGCGGCGGTGTCGCGCACGACCAGGGCGAGGGCGAGGCCCGCGACGACGAAGACCGCGCCGATCAGTTCGGGGACGGGGCGCAGGCCGTAAGCGGTGGCGAGGTAGCCGGTGAGCAGGGCGGTGACGCCGACGGCGGTGTAGCCGGCCGCCTCGTTCAGACCGGTGGCGAGGCCCCGGCGGGCGGGCCCTACCAGGTCGATCTTCATGTTGACGGTCATGGACCAGGCCAGGCCCTGGTTGAGTCCGAGCAGCACGTTGGCGGCGACGATCCATCCCCAGGACGGCGCCCAGGCGAGGACGAAGGGGACGGGCACGCCGAGGAGCCAGCCGGCCAGCAGGAGCTGCTTGCGGCGGAAGCGGGCCGTGAGCGCGCCGGCGGCGAGGTTGGTGAGGGCCTTGGTGAGACCGAAGGCGATGATGAAGGAGAAGACGGCCAGATCGCTGGTCAGGCCGAAGGTGTCGGCGCCGATGAGCGGCACGGTGGTGCGTTCCAGGCCGACCAGGCCGCCCACGCAGACGTTGACGACCACGAGCAGCGCGAACTGCGGCCAGTTCGCGCGCAGCCCGAGCCGGACGCCGTCGCCCCGCTTTTCGGCGGCGGGCGGTACGAGGGGGGCGTCGGCGCGGCTCACGGAGGTTCTCCAGGATCGGGGGTGCGGGCGGGGGGCACGGTGATCACCGTGCCCCCTCGTCGTCGTGGCCGGTGATCAGCGGCGGCCGAAGGGCCACCAGGAGCGCTTGGGCGCGGGCGGGCAGGCGCACCGCTGGGACTGCGGCACGCCCGCGAGTACCTGGTCCACGTGGTTCCCGCAGCCCTCGTACGTGGCCTTGCCGCAGGTTCGGCAGGCGATGCGTCGGCACATGGGTGACTCTCCTCGTCGTTGACTTCTCTGTTGTTCGCGTTCGTCTGTGTTGTCTACATGGGCCGGCGGGTCAGGCGGCCGGTTCCCAGGCGCCGTATCCGCCGAGCAGGTCGTAGACGTCGGTGCGGCCGCTGTGCCGGATGAGGCTGGCGGCGATGGAGGAGCGGTGGCCGCCCGCGCAGTGGACCACCAGACGGCCCTCGGCCGGGATCTCGTCGAGGCGCTGGGCCAGCTCGGCCAGGGGGATGTGCAGAGCGCCCTCGATGGAGCGGCCGTCCTCGCGCTCGCCGCAGTTGCGCACGTCCAGCACCAGCGGGGGCCGGGCGGAGGAGAGCTCCTCGCGCAAGGCGTCCGCGGTCAGCCGACCGGCCCGGCGCGTCTGGTCGGGGTGGGCGAGGAAGAGCCGCGCGGGATCGGCCGCGTACCCGTGGACGCGGTCGAAGCCGATGCGGGCGAGACGGGTGACGGTCTCCTCGGCGCGCCCCTCGGGGGCGACGATGAGGATCTCGTCCTCGGGGGTGAGGACGCTGCCGGCCTGCTCGGCGAAGCGGCCGTCGAGCGGGACGTTGACCGAGCCGGCCAGGTGGCCCGCGGCGAACTCGAACTGGTCGCGTGCGTCGAGCACCACGGCGCCCGCGGTGTGCAGGCGGGCGAACTCGTCCGCGTCCAGCGCGGGGGCGCTCTCGACGGCCTGGAACAGGTCGCGGTTACGGCGGTTGAGGTCGGCGTCGTAGGAGAAGTAGCCGGGGGCGGCGGACTGGCCCGCGGTGACGAGCCGGACGAAGGTGTCCTGGTCCATGGGCCGGCAGGCGCAGTTGGTCAGGCGCTGGTTGCCGATGGTCGACTGGAGTTCGGTGGAGAGGTTCTTGCCGCAGGAGGAGCCGGCGCCGTGGGCGGGGAAGACGCGGACCTCGTCGGGCAGGGCCATCAGCTTGTGGTGGACGCTGTCGTAGAGCATCGCGCCCAGTTCCTCGGCGGTGACGCCGGCGGAGGCGAGCAGGTCGGGGCGGCCGACGTCGCCGATGAACAGGGCGTCGCCGGTGAGCACCCCGTAGGGGACGGTGTCCTGGGGCTTCTCGAAGACGAGGATGCTGATCGACTCGGGGGTGTGGCCCGGCGTCTCCAGGATCTGGAGGGTGACCTCGCCCAGGGAGATCCGCTCGCCGTCGGCGAGCTTCCGGATGGGGTACTCGGTCACGGCGCGCCGCCCGTAGCCGATCCAGGCGCCGGTGCGCTGGGCCAGCTCCAGGTGGCCGGCGAGGAAGTCCGCGTGGAAGTGGGTGTTGATCACCGCCTCGACGGTGAACCCGTGCGCCTCGGCGTCCGCGACGTACTCGTCCACGTCCCGGCGGGGGTCGATCACGACCGCTTTGCCGCTGGTGGGGTCGCCGATGACGTACGAGGCCTGGGACAGGCAGTCGAGGTAGTGCTGGGCGAAGTGCACGGGGTGCCTCCTGGTGCAGGCGGAACGGAAGGGCCGGAGGGGCGGCCCTCATACCCAGGGGGGTATATGGAAGCGTAAGGGATACCCAGGGGGGTATCAACTGGGAGCCAGCGTATACCCATGGGGGTATGGGAGGGCAAGTCGTCGCCCTCGGCGGCGGGAGGTGCGGCTGATGCCGATCGTCTCTGGCGGACACGCGGGGATCTCTGGCATCATCCCCAGGCACCACCTGCACAGTCGCCCCATAAGAAGCCCGGCCTAACGCAGGAGGCTCCCCCATGAAGGTCCGCTCGACCCTGACCGCTCTCGCGCTGGTCGTCGCCCCCGGTGTCGCCGTCGTCGGCACCGCGACGGACGCGTTCGCGGTCACCAAGATCACCCAGGCCACCGCGACCCAGATGTTCCGCGACGCCGGCATCACCTGGTCGTCGTCCGGCAACTGCTCGGACCGCAACAACTCGACCTGTACGTCGTTCGACCAGCTCAACCTGGCCACCGCCCAGGGCGCGGTGACCCTCAAGCACGCCAGCGGCTGCGCCCTGAACATCACCGGCGGCACCGAGACCGGGCACGCCTCCGGCACGTACTCCCACTGGAACGGCTACAAGCTCGACTACGGCAAGAACACCTGCATCACCAACTACATCAAGAACAGCTTCACTTACTCCGGCCTGCGCGGCGACGGCTACCCGATGTGGACCGCGGCCAGCGGCAACGTCTACGCCGACGAGGGCACCCACTGGGACGCCCTCTACTACAGCTGCGGCTGCTGACACCCTCGTGGCCGGCATCCGGGCGACCGCCGTCGTCCGGATCCCCGCGCCCTGACGACCCGGCGCCGGTCACGGCTCCTCGGTGTCGGCGCGCCCCTCGGCCATGAGCTCCAGGACCGCCTCGACGACGACCTCGGGAGCCGGGCCCGCGTCCACGGCGCCGCCCCGTTCGTCGGGCCCGAGCGGTTCCAGCGTCGCCTCCTGCGACTCCAGCAGCACGCGCGGCATGAAGTGGCCGGAACGCTCGCTCATCCGCCGCCCCACCTCATCGTGCCGGGCCGTCAGATGCACGAAGAAGGCGTCAGGGCAGGCAGCCCGCAGGGTGTCCCGGTAACGGCGGCGCAGCGCGGAGCAGGGCACCACACCACCCGTGCCGGCCTGGTCGCGTTCGCGCAGCCAGCGGCCGATCGACTCCAGCCAGGTCTGCCGGTCGGCGTCGGTGAGCGGCACGCCCGCCGACATCTTCGCGACGCTCTCGGGGGAGTGGAAGTCGTCCGCCTCCGCGAAGGGGACGCCCAGCCGCCCCGCGAGCAGCCGGGCCACCGTGGTCTTGCCCACCCCGGACACCCCGACCACGACGACGCACGGCGGACGCTGCCCAAGGTCACGGCGCATCGGGCTGCTCCTTCACGGCCGGCCGTCGTCGGACGCCGTGTGCAGCACCGTCTCCTCGTGCAGCAGCGCGTCCCTGGTCAGCGGGCCCGGACCGTAAGGATGCCGGGGCGCCGGTCCGTCCGAGCCCGCCGGGTACTCCTCCAGGGGGACGAGTCCGCGCTCCCACGCCGTGAGGACCGGGGTGAGCACCCGCCAGGCCTCCTCCGCCTCGTCGCCGCGGATGGACAGGGCGGGATCGCCCCGCAGGACGTCCAGCAACAGTCGTCCGTAGGCGGGCAGTTCGGCGGGCTCCAGCTCGGCGGACAGCGCCAGCTCGGTGAGGTGCCCGGCCCGGGAGCCCGTGCCCATCAGATCCAGGGCCAGCCCCTCCGGCTCCAGCCCGAAGCGCAGCACGTTGGGCTCCACCTCCCCGGTGTGCCCGAACGGCAGATGGGGCACGGGCCGGAACCGCACCGCGACCTCCTTGCGGTCCGACCCCAGCCCCTTGCCGCTGCGCAGCCGGAACGTCGTACCCGCCCAGCGCCAGTTGTCCACTTCGAGCTCCACCTCGGCGAAGGTCTCGGTCCCGCGCAGGGGGTCCACGCCCTCCTCGTCGGCGTACGACGGCACGTCGTGGCCCTCGATCCGGCCCGCCGAGTAGCGGGCGCGGCGCGTGCGGTGCACCACGTCGTAATCGGTCAGCAGCCGCACGGAGCGCAGCACGTCCACCTTGCGGTCCCGCAGGTCGCGTTCGCCCAGGGTGACCGGCGGTTCCATGGCGACGAGGCAGAGCACCTGGAGCAGATGGTTCTGCACCATGTCCTTCAGGGCGCCCACCTGGTCGTAGTAGCCGGCCCGGCCCTCCAGCGCGAGGCTCTCGTCCCAGACGATCTCCACCTCGGCGATGTGGGTGCTGTTCCACAGGGGCTCCAGCACCCGGTTGGCGAGCCTGCTGCCCAGCACGTTCTGCACCGTCGTCATGGCCAGGAAGTGGTCCACCCGGAACACCGCCTGCTCCGGCACCAGTTCGGCGAGCAGAGCGTTCAACTCCCGTGTGCTGTCCAGGTCTTCGCCGAACGGCTTCTCCAGCACGATCCTGCTCCCGGCCGGCAGGCCCGCCGAGCGCAGCGCGGAGACCACCCGGGGGAAGAGCACGGGCGGCAGCGCCAGGTACAGCGCCACGGGCTCGTCACCGGCGACGACCGCCCGGACGTCCTCCGGGTCGGTGACATCGGCCCGCTGGTAGTGCGCCGACTCCACGACCGCCCGCCGGGCGTCGGCCGGAAGGTCACCGTCCTGCCGGTCGAGCCACTCGGTGATCCACTCCCGGAACCGCTCCGTGGTCCACTCCTCGCGGCTCGCCCCGGTCAGCCGGAACCCGTCGCCGAGGTGTCCCGCGGCGCGCAGGGCGGCGAGGGCCGGCATGAGGAAGCGCCCGCTGAGGTCCCCCGTCGCACCCAGGACGACCAGACGCCCGATCATCGCCGGCTCGCCGCCCTCGCCCGCTGGAGGTTCACGCCGCTCGCGATGATGCCGATATGGCTGAACGCCTGGGGGAAGTTGCCCATGAACTCTCCTGTGGTGGGGTGGATCTGCTCCGACAGCAGCCCGAGCGTGCTGGCCCGCGCGCACAGGGAGGCGTACAGCTCCCCGGCCTCCTCGGTGCGGCCCTGCCCGACCAGGTTGTCGACCAGCCAGAAGCTGCACAGCACGAACGCGCCCTCGTCACCGGCCAGACCGTCGGGGGCCTCGTCGTGCAGGTAGCGGTAGAGCAGTCCGTCCCCGGCCGACAGCCGCTCCGCGACGGCCTTCGCCGTGGCCACCATCCGCGGGTGACCGGCCGGTACGACCTCACGCAGAGGCAGTGCCAGCAAGCTCGCGTCGAGGACACCGCCGCCGGACAGATGCGCGCTGAGGGTGCGCGACTTCTCGTCCCAGGACTCCTCCAGGATCATGCGGCGCACGTGCTCCGCCGCCGTCCGCCACTGGTCGATCCGGCCGGGCAGACCGTGCCGCTCGGCGATGCGCACCGCCCGGTCCAGGGCCACCTGGCACATCCCGGCCGAAAAGGTGAACGCCCGCCCCTCGCTGCGGACTTCCCAGATCCCCTGGTCGGGAGTGTGCCACGCCTGCTCCGCCGCGTCGGCGAGCCCGGCCAGGCCCGCCCACAGCGCCGGCTGGATCTCCCCGCCCGCGAGCAGCCACCTGTCGGCACAGTCGAGGATCTCGCCGTAGACGTCGTGCTGGCGCTGGTCCGCCGCGCCGTTGCCCCAGCGCACGGGGGCGGAACCGCGATAGCCGGCCAGCTCGCCGTCCTCCACCTCGTCCGGCACCGTGTCGCCCTGGACGGTGTACATGATGCGCGGCTGCCGGCTTTGCTCGAAGGCGTCGAGGACCCAGCCGAGGAAGGAGTCCGCCTCGCCGTCGAACCCGATGCGGCGCAGCGCGAACACGGCGTACGCCGCGTCACGGATCCAGGCGTAGCGGTAGTCCCAGTTGCGGATGCCGCCGATCGGCGCGGGCAGCGAGGAGGTGGGCGCGGCCACCAGTGAGCCGCTGGCCAGGTCGTCGCACATCTTCAGCGTGAGCGCGGCCCGTCTGACCAGGGCCGTCTGGGGACCGGCGTAGTCGCAGTGCCGCATCCAGCGGCGCCAGGCGTCGGCGGTGCCCTGGAGCATGGCGTCGGTGTCGAAACGGTGGTGGCGGTGGAAGCGCCCCCAGGACAGCACCAGGTCGAGGCGCTCGCCCTGACGGAGGTCGTGCGTGCTGTGCAGACCGGTCAGCGGACGGTTGGAGCGCAGGTGCAGGCGCAGGCCGGGCTGCCGGTGGGGTCGTACCCCGAGCCCGCTGAACAGCGCCTGCGTCTCTCCGCCGCCGCGCGGCTCCAGCTCGGCCCGCAGCCGTACGTGCCCGTCCAGGACCACGGCCGAGCGCACGAGTTCCGCCCGCCCGGCCGGCACGTCCTCGGTGAGGTCGGCGCCGGACCGGAGGGCGAGCGCGTCGGTGAGGCGCACCAGGCCGGTGCGGGAGCGCAGTTCGGTGACCAGCACACCCGTGTCGGGCTGGTAGCGCTGCCGCGCCTCCACCAGGTCCTCGGGCGCCACGGTGAAGTGGCCGCCGCGCGCGGGATCGAGCAGAGCGCAGAAGGGCGGGTCCGAGTCGAAGCGGGGCAGGCACATCCACGGGATGGAGCCGTCCAGGCCGACCAGGGCTGCCGTGGTGCCGTCCCCGATCAGGCCGAGATCCTCCAGCGGGAGACAGCCGTCCCGCCTGCGGACGGGCCGGAAGGGCGGATCGGGATCGTACATGCGGCCTCGCTTCTCTGACGCCGAGCGGTGCTGCCGGGCCGGGACGCGTCACTCGTCGAAGCTGATCAGGACCTTCACGGTGTCCTCCAGCTTCTTGTCCGAGACCTCGAAGGCACGCTCCATCTGGCTGAAGGGGAACCGGTGGGTGGTCAGCCGGGTCGGGTCGACACGCTTGGTCTCCAGCACCCGCAGCAGCCGCTCCATGCGGAGCCGCCCGCCGGGGCACAGGCCGGTCGCGATCGTCTTGTCCGCCATGCCGACACCCCATTCGACGCGCGGGATGTGCACGAACTCGCCCTGGCCGAAGTAGCCGATGACGGAGATCGTGCCGCCCGGCTTGGTCACCTTGACCGCGGTCTGGAAGGTCACGTCCGCGCCGAGCGCCTCGATGGCGGTGTCCACGCCCTGGCCGCCGGTCAGCTCATGGATCCGCGCGACCACGTCCTCCTTGCTGAAGTCCACGATCACGTCCGCGCCGTAGAACCGGGCGAGTTCCTGCCGGCTGGGCACCGACTCGACGCCGATGACCAGGCCCGCGCCCCGCAGGCGCGCCCCGACCGTGGCCATCAGCCCGACCGGGCCCTGCGCCAGCACCGCCACCGTGCCGCCGATCGGGATGTTGCCGTGCTCGGCGCCCATGAAGCCGGTGGACAGCATGTCGGCGCAGTAGACCGCCACCTCGTCGGAGATGCCCTCGGGAATCCGCGCCAGGTTGGCGTCCGCGCCGCTCACATGGAAGTACTCGGCGAACACCCCGTCCTTGAGGTTGGCGAACTTGAAGCCGCCCAGCGGTCCGCCCGACTGCGAGGGGTAGCCGTTCTGCGAGGCGAGGTCGCCCCAGTCGGGGGTGATGGCCCCGACCAGCACCCGGTCGCCGGGACGGAAGTCCTTCACCTCGCCGCCCACCGCGTGCACGATGCCGACGGCCTCGTGGCCGAGGGTCAGGTCCGTTCGGGGCCCGATGCCGCCCTGCACGGTGTGCGAGTCGGAGGTGCAGATCAGCGCCTTGGTCGTGCGCACCACGGCGTCGGTCGGCCCCGGCTCGGGAACGGGCTTGTCCATGAAGCCGACGCTCCCGATCTTCTTCATCACGAATGCCTTCACCGGCCTTCGCCCTCCTGTCGGATGACCACCGCCACGGCCCCGGCGGCCGCATGGTTCTCCCGCCGTCTCCGGCGGTCGGCGGCGACGTCGCACACCGTGATCACCGTCTCACGGGGCTGCGGGGAGCGCGCGTCGACCGCGGGGCCGTTGATGCGTTCCGGTGAAAGCAGGGCCATGTCGCACGGCGAATCCGCCGCGCTTTCGCGGTCCGCCCGCATCGTGGTGACTCCGTCGTGCTGCGCGCGGGGCGGAGGGCGGAGGGTTCATGTCCGGCAGTGCCGCAGGGCGCGCCTTCATCGGGTCGTTCACGTCGGCGGGTGGGCCGGGGATCGTCGTGGCCGACATCGACCCGCGCACCGGGGCGCTGACCTGGGCGGGTGTCGTGGAGTCCGTTGCGAACCCGTCGTACCTCGCCGTCGGGCACGGGGAGCCGGGCCCCGTCCTCTACGCGGTCTCGGAGACGGTGGCGGGGGCGGTGGCCGCGTACGACGCCGCCGAGGCGGTGCCCCGCCCGCTCGGCGAGCCCGTGCGGGTGGGCGGCGACGAACCGACCCATCTCGCGCTGATCCAGGGGCATCTGCTGACCGCCAACTACGGCTCGGGCAGCGTCAGCGTGCTGCCGCTGACGGCCGAGGGAGCGCCGCTGCCCCCGAGCGGCGTGCTGCGCCACGAGGGCTCGGGACCGCACCCGGAACGCCAGCGGTCCCCGCACGCCCATCAGGTCGTGCCCGATCCGACGGGCCGCTGGGTGCTCGCCGTCGATCTCGGCACCGACTCGGTACAGGTCTGCTCGCTGGACGAGCGCACGGGCGAACTGCGCCCGCACGGCGGGACCGCGCTGCCGCCGGGCACCGGCCCCCGGCACCTGGCCTTCCATCCGTCCGGAGACCACGCCTACGTCCTCGGTGAACTGCGGCCGACGGTGACCGTGTGCCGCTGGGACGCCGCCGCCGGGGTGCTGCGAGCGGTCGGCGAGACCCCGCTGTTCCCGGACGGGCCGGCCGTCCCGGTGCAGCCCTCCGCCCCGGTGGTGGCACCGGACGGCCGGTATCTGTGGGCGGCGGTGCGCGGCACCGACACCGTGGCCGTCCTCGCGCTCGACGCGTCCGGGGAGCGGGCGGAACGGGTGACGGACGTGCCCTGCGGTGGCCGCCGGCCGCGTGACCTGGCACTCGATCCGTCGGGTCGGCGCCTGTACGCGGCCAACGAGCTTTCGGGCGAGGTGAGCTGGCTCGATCTCGACACCGCGACGGGCGTCCCCCGGCCCGCCGGATCGCTGCCCGTGCCCGCCGCCAGCAGCGTCGCCTTCGGGTGAGGGCACCCCCGTACGCGGACCAGGGACGAGGGACGAGAGACGAGGGAAGAGGATGGCCGAGCGACAGGACGAGAGAGAACGCATCGTGGTCGGCGTGGACGGCTCGGAGGGGTCCAAGCAGGCCCTGAGCTGGGCGGTGCGCCAGGCGGACCTCACCGGCGGGTGGGTGGAGGCGGTGATCGCCTGGGACGTCCCGCAGTTCCACGGCGCCCTCGGCTGGCTGCCGCCGTCCAGCTCCGACGAAGCCGCTCTGGCGGGACGGGCGCAGAGCGAACTCACGGCCGCGGTGGAGGAGGCCGCCGCGGCACACCCCACCGTGCAGGTCAGCACGGTGGTGCGCTACGGCAGCCCGGCCAGCGTCCTGCTTGAGGCCTCCCGCGACGCCGCGCTGCTCGTGGTCGGCAGCCGGGGCCTCGGCGGCTTCCGGGGCCTGCTGCTCGGCTCGGTCGCCCAGCACTGTGTCCAGCACGCCGCCTGCCCGGTCCTCGTCCTGCGGGGCAAGGAGGAGTGAGGCGCGGCGGGCTCACCGAGCCGGCGCGGGGGAGGGCTCGCGCACGGTCCACCGGTCCCGGTCCTCCGCCTCATCGCGCATCGGCACGCCGGCGAGGAGGGCCAGGGCACCCGCCGCCATGCTCAGCGGGAGACCGGCCCAGCCGGGGACGACCCCCAGGGCACAGGGCAGGACGAGCAGGGCGCCGGCCGTCGCGATGACCAGCCGGAAGAAGTGCACCCGGGGGAAGTCGATGTGACGGGACGGCCGGGTGAGCGGCTTCACGGCGAGGGCCGGGTCCGTCTTCCGTACCGGCGCGGCACCGGCACGCAGGTACTTCCTGTGGTCCTTGTCCGGTGTGACGCCCCAGACGACGTGACCGGAGTCGGAGACGAAGGCGGCCGCGGCTCTGCGCTGTGGGTCCGCGCCGATGCTCTCCCGCCACCGCTCGGGCCGGCACAGCCAGCCGCCGTGGCCCACGAGGGCCGCGTGGGCGAGGTGCCGGTCGCCGGGGGAGATGCGGACGTGGCGCTTGGATATCGCCGGTATGGCCTGGAGGCGGATGGTCCGCTGCCGGTCGGCGTCGTCCTCGGGCACCAGTTCGACGCAGTAGGCGCTGGAGGTGGCGACCCTGCGGGCGCGGTCCCCGGTCATGTACGGGTTCGTCTCCCGGACCGGGCAGCGGACCCGGACGCGGATCGCGTGGACGCCGCCCGCGGCCGCGTCCTTCCTGAGGACGCGCTGCCCGGTGCGCAGGGGGCTTCGCAGCAGCACGGTGGCGTACACGGACAGCACTACGCCGAGGAGCCAGGTGAGCACGACGTACAGGGCGGTGAACGATGACTGCCCGTTGTCGAAAGCGCTGTTGGCCGCCGCGTTCGGGGCCCAGACGACGTCCGTCCGGCCCTCGGTGTACGTCATGACCCAGGAGACCGCCGCGGCCGACGGGGCCGCCGCTCCCAGTGTTTTGGCGAGCGGCGTGGAACGACGCTGCATGTGGCCTCCCCCTGGCCGTGGTGTGAAGATCTTGTGCGCGAAAGGAGATTACGCCTCGGCGATCGGCTCCCGAAAGGCCTGTGGACAACTGTCGGCAGCCCCGCCTCAGGGGGACGGAAGGAGCTGCTCACGCACCCAGGCGGGGTCGGGATTGGTGTAAGCCCGGCCCGCCACGACCACGGTCGGCACGGTCTCGTCGCCGTCGTTGGCCGCCCGCACCGCCGCCGCGCCGTCGGGGTCGCGCCAGATGTCGACCCAGTGCAGGCGGCGGGCGCCGAGGCCCAGCCGGAAGCGCAGGCGCAGACAGTATGTGCAGCCCGGCCGCCAGTACACGACGGGCCGGCCGTCGGCCGTGCTGCGCCGCCGGGCCTCCGACGCGCTGACGGAACGCGGGAAGACCAGCGGCGAGTTCACGGCGGCGAGCAGCACGAACACCGAGGCGAAGGCCGTGGCCGTGCCGCGGTCGCCCTTGAGGAACATTCCCGCCGTCGCGACGGAACCGCAGAGGATCAGCACTGTCGGCAGGGACCAGGAGCGTCTCATGGTGACGCAGGCTATCCGTACGGCCGCCGGGAAGGCCCCGCGGCCGTCAGTCGTCCTCCTCGTCGTGGTCGTGATGGACGACGCCGTCCTCGTCGAGCCGGGGGTGGATGCGTTCGGGGCCGTGGTCGCTGGTGTCGGACGGGCGCGGTCCCTCGGGGCCGTCGGATCCCCAGCGCAGCATGCGCCGGGTGCGGATGATCCGGTACGTGGTGTCGAGGACCTCCAACTGGTTGACACGGCCGGAGCGGAGCCGCCGGGAGGCCTCGGCGTACGCGATCAGCTCGGGATCGGCACCGGGGTCGTCGGCCGCGACGGTGCGGGCGTCGACGAGCCGGTCGGCGTCCACGGGGATCAGGCCGCGGGTACGCGGTTCGAGCCACGTCAGGAAGAAGTCCAGCGACTTGCGGGCGCCGAGCGCGGTGGTGTGCGGGCGGCTCACCGGCCCCCAGCCCTTGCCGTCGCGTTCCGCGACCGTGAACGTGGCCGGCAGCAGCACGACGTCCGGATGGGTCCGCCGGGCCCGGCGGGACTCGCGGATCACGAAGTCGGGGAACCGGGAGCCGGCGTAGACGAAGTCGCGCAGCGCCAGCCGCTCGGTGGCCAGGGCAGGGGTGAGCGGCGCGTCCGGGTCCAGGACCAGATCGGCGTCGACCTCCGGCTCCCGGCTGCCGAGGCTCCAGTCGGCGGAGAGGGGCTCCGGGTCGGTCGGGCGCGGCAGTTCGATGCCGCCCGCGCCCGTGCCGGCGTACTCCTCGGCGCGGACGATCCGGTAGCGCGTGCCGAGGACGGTGAGTTCGTCGACGGGCTCGGTCTCCAGCCGGGCGACCGCCGCGAGCAGGGCACGGCGCTCCGCCCTGTCCTTGGCCTCGTCCTTCGCGCGGAACCACAGCCGGGAGTTCAGGCTGTCGCGTGACATCTGCGGGAAGGGGGCCGTGATCGAGGTCACCGCCCGCCAGCGCTGCCCGTCCCGCGCGCTCTGCGCGACGACCCCGAACAGCGGGCCGCGCACGGCCACTTCGCCGGCGTTCACCACGGCGTCGAGGGCGTCGGCCTCCATGGCGGCCTCGACCGGCTCCACCGGCACACGCACGACCACCGGCCGCACCCCGTCCGGCCTCACATTCCCAAGGTCCATGCGCCCTATCCTGCCGACCGGAGGACGCGTCCAGCGCGGTTTTTGGTGAAATGCCGCTCCTCGGGCGAAAAACCAGCCATCCGTGGTGGAATGACGGCGGGGCCTGCCGGGAACTTCTCTCCCGGCAGGCCCCGTTCGGTGCGCGTCCGTCAGAACTGCTCGACGAAGTACGGCTCGACGGTCATCCAGCCGTTGCCCCGGGCGCCGTAGTACGTGCCCTGGTTGCTCTGGGCCAGGGTGTACCAGGAGTCCACGTAGTCGGGGTCGTCGGTCCACCAGTCGTCCGGGATGGCGTCCAGGATCGCGTTCACCAGCGGGATGTAGGTGCCCTGGTCGGTGATGGTGAGCAGCGCCGTGGCGATCGCCTTGGCGAGGTCACGGTAGTTGGTGCTGCCGTCCTCCTCCATCATCACGGCGTCGGCCAGGTTGTACTTGTAGTTCGACCAGTTGACCAGGATCTGGTTGGGCTTGTAGACGGTGCCGGCCTTGTCGAGGTAGGGCATGTCCACGGGGTCGACGCGGACCTTGCCGTCCTGGCCGAAGCCGCTGACCAGGGTGTAGATCTCGGCGTCGCCCTTGATCCAGGGCTCCTCGTCGTCGGCCACCTCGACCGACGTGATCTTCGTCGTCCAGTAGCCGGCGGTGGCCGTCGCCTGCGGGGTGGTCGTGGTGTTCACCGCCGTCGGTGCCGCGGACCGCACCCCGTCCTTCACCAGTTCCTGGCGCAGGACGTCCATACCGGCCGCCAGCGCCTTGGAGCTGTCGACGTCGACGACGTACACCGGGTGCGCCGGGGTCTCGCGGGCGTCCAGGAGGTGGGCGCCGCCCTGGCTGTCGTAGGCGGTGACGGTGCCGGCGTGGTCGTCCGAGGCGGCCGCCGCGACCCAGGGGGCCGTGCCGGCCGACAGTGCGGCGCGCATCGAGGGGTCCCCGAGGCGCAGCTGGAGCAGCGAGCCGGTCTTCGCGTCGAGGCCCTTGGCCGCGGCGATCTGCCCGTCGGCGGCGGCGAGTTCCGACTTCAGCGAGCCGCTCGCCCGCTCGGTGACGGACACCTCGCGCGACGTCAGAGCGGCCGTGCGCAGCCGGGTGTTCCAGGACGCGTCGCCGAGCGAGCGCGCGATGGCCCGGGCGGCCCGGTCCTGGGCGGAGGTGACGGCGGACGCGGTGGCGGAGGGGGCGTGCGCCGCGCGGGTGGCCGCCGGGGTGGGGGCCGGGGCCGCGAAGGCCGAGGGGGCGGCGGCCAGGGTCTGGGCCGCGCAGAAGGTGAGCAGGGTGGCCGCGGCGGCGGTGAGGGTGCTGCGTCCGCGGGTGTGACGAGGTCTCACGAGGATCGATCCTCCGGACGTGGAGTGGTCGGTGACGGAACCGGCTCCCGCAGAGGTCTATGCGAGTAGATGATTCCCCGTCAATAATGACGCGGGCATGTCATATGCACAAGGTTCTCACAGCGTGAACAGACGCACCTTCTACCGGAACTCCCTGCCCCTACAGAGAAATTGACGGTGTATCAGGCAAGAGGGATCTCGTGCCCGGGGCCCCGCTCGCTGTCCGGTCGGGGGCCGAAGTAGCGGCGGTCCGCCTCCTCGATGGGCACGTCGTTGATGGAGGCTTCGCGGCGGCTCATCAGGCCGTTGGCGGCGAACTCCCACAACTCGTTGCCGTACGAGCGGAACCACCGGCCCTCGGTGTCGTGCGACTCGTACTGGAAGCGGACGGCGATGCGGTTCCCGCCGAAGCTCCACAGGCTCTTGCGCAGCGCGTAGTCGAGTTCGCGTTCCCACTTGGCGGTGAGGAACGCGATGATCTCGGCACGGCCGGTGAGGAAGAGGTCGCGGTTGCGCCAGACGGAGTCCTCGGTGTAGGCGAGGGCGACCCGGTGCGGGTCGCGGGTGTTCCACGCGTCCTCGGCGGCCTGGACCTTGGCCAGGGCGCCGTCGAGGTCGAAGGGAGGCAGGGGCGGGCGGGCGTCGGTCATGGCGCGGCTGTCCTCTCGGTCGGTCACCGGATCGGTCGTACCCTCTCGGCGCGCGTCCGGGGCGGCGCGCCCCAGGGGTGGAGGTGCGCCCTGCGGCACCGAAGGCACGGACACGCCTGAAAGATACTCGAAGTGATCATGGGATCACGTGTGCCTGCCCGGGGAGGGGCGGGGGAGCCGTCGTTCCCCGCCTTCGCCGCACGTCAGCCGGGCCGGCCCGGGTCCCGCCCCGCGAGGGCGTCGAGGAGTCGGTCCGCCGGGAGGGCCGGCAGGGTGTGGCCGGCGCGCCCCGTGGTGGTCGTCGCGGCGAGGAGGGAGTTGAGGACCGCCTCCTCGACGGCGTCCATGACGGCCTCGAACAGCGGGCTCAGTTCGCTGTCCGCCACCAGGGGGCCGGAATCCGGGCGGGTGGCGAAGGCGAGGGCGTAGTCCCCGCTGCCGTGGCTGTAGGCGGCGCCCGTGCGGGCCAGGGCGAACACGGCGCGGCGCGCGACCCGGCCGAGCCGGCGGGCGTCGAGCGGGGCGTCCGTGGCCACCACGATCATGCAGGAGCCGGTCTCCGCGGCCGGTCCCGGGGCGCCGGTCAGGCCCAGGGAGCGCGGCGTGACCGGGCGGCCGAGCACCCGCAGCGTGCCGCCGAAGTTCGCCTGCACCAGGACCCCGGCGGTGTACGGCCGGCCGCCGAGGTCCGTCGTGCGGGAGGACGTTCCGATGCCCGCCTTGAACCCCAGGGCGCCGGTGCCGGTGCCCGCGCCGACACAGCCCTCGGCCACCGGGCCGCCGGACGCCTGGTCGAGCGCCGCCCGCACGTGCTCCTCGCGCACCGGGCGGGCGCGGATGTCGGACAGGTACCCGTCGTTGCACTCGCCCACGACCGGGTTGAGGCTGCGCACCTCGCCGCAGCCGGGCCGCTCCAGCATCCAGCCGACGAGGGCGTCGGCGACCCGGAACGCCGACAGGGTCGAGGTGAGCAGGACCGGGGTCTCCAGCGTGCCGAGTTCGGTGAGCTGGGTCGTGCCGATGAGCTTGCCGTAGCCGTTGCCGGTGAACACCCCGGCGGGCAGCGGCGCGTGGGGGCCGACGGTGCCGGGCACCACGGCGGTCACCCCGCTGTGCACGCCGGGCGGCCGGCGGACGGTGGCGTGCCCGACCCGGACGCCCGGCACATCGGTGATCGCGTCGAGCGGCCCGGGGGCGAACTCCCCGATGACGATGCCGAGATCACGGGCCCGGGCGCGCCGTCCCGGCCGCGGACGAGTCGTGGGTTCCATGGGCTCGGACGTCACTCGTCGCCGCCGATCCGGTCAGGCCGCCTGGTTCTCGACATAGTCCAGGCAGGCCTGCCTGGAGTCCTCGGCGTGGACGACCTCCCAGCCGTCGGGCACGGCGATGCCCGCGGGCCAGAGGGAGTACTCGGCACGGGCGTTGCGCAGCACGACGTAGGAACCGTCCGCGCGGTCGAAGGGGTTGGTCATCGGGTGCTCCCGTCGATGGGGTCGGTCAGTCGAACAGGCGGCGGCTCATGCCGCGTACCGCGAGGAACCAGGCGGCCGCGGTGCAGCAGCCGAGCACCGCCAGGTGCAGCAGGTCGACGGCGCCGAGCGTGCCGAAGGCCGCGTGCCGCACCAACCGCATGCAGTGGTAGATGGGGTTGACGGCCGCGACGATCCGCAGCCAGCCGGACAGCCCCGACAGCGGGAAGAAGACGCCCGCGGCCATCACCAGCGGGGTGAGGACGCCGGAGACGACGAGCCGCAGCCAGTCGATCGCCGGGACCAGCGTGGAGACCCACATGCCGCCCAGCGCGAAGGTCAGCCCCGACAGCAGGGTGATCAGCGGCACGAGCAGCAGCGACGGCCCGAGGGGCAGACCGATGGCGATCGTGACGAGCAGCGGCACCGAGCTGTAGACGGCGGACTTCACCGCGATCCACGACGCCTCGGCCGTGACCAGCTCCCACACGTCCACCGGACGGCTGAGCACCGCGTCGTAGAGGTGCTGGTAGCAACGCCGGTTGTAGCTCTCGAACATGCCGGCGAACGCGGAGGCGAACAGGACGGAGGTGACGACCATGCCCACGCCGAGGAACTGCGGGTACGGGCGGCCCTCGGCCGAGTCCACCAGGTGGTTGAAACCGGCGCCGAAACCGGCCAGGTACACCAGCGGCTCGATCAGCGAACCGAAGGTGATGGCGGGCCAGTAGCGCCGGAAGAGCAGGAGTTCACGTCGCCACACCGCGCGCAGCGCCGGCAGCAGGGCGGGGGCCGGGGCGTCGCCGGCGGCCGCGGGTGCGAGGGTGTCCGCCGGGGGAGCCGGTGCGGCACTCGTCATGAACGGGTCCCTTCTGGTGGGGCTGATGAAGTGGCGGCGTCAGACGAACAGTTCGCCGGTCAGGATGACGAACACGTCCTCCAGCGTGGTCGGGCGCAGCACGTCCGCGGGACCCAGCGCCTCGCGCAGCGACGCGGGCATCGTCTCGGCGCGCAGCACCGACACCGACAGTCCGGTACGACGGCTGGGCAGCCCCGCCCGCCGTACCCGCTCCTCCACCTCCGCGCGGCGGGCCGCGTCGCCCCGGTACTCGGCGGCCTGGGCGCCCGCGTGGACGCGCAGCAGTTCGTCCGGGGCGCCCTGGGCGATCAGCCGGCCCGCGAAGACGACGGCGACCTCGTCCGCGAGGCGTTCGGCCTCCTCGATGTAGTGCGTGGACATCAGCACCGTCGTACCCGACTCGCGCAGCGCCTCGATCACGTCCCACAGGCCCTGCCGGATCTGGGGGTCGAGGCCGACCGTCGGCTCGTCGAGCAGCAGCAGCCGCGGCGAGGTGAGGATGCCCCGGGCGAGCAGCAGCCTGCGCCGCATTCCGCCGGACAGCTCCTCCACCCGGCTGTCCGCCCGGTCGGTCAGCCGGACGGCGGCCAGCGCGCGGTCCACCGCCCCGTCGTACCCGGAGGCCGGCAGGGAACTGAACCGGACGAACACCTCAAGGTTCTGACGAACCGTCAGTTCGATGTCGAGGTTGTCCTCCTGGGGTACGACACCGAGCAGCGAGCGCACCCGGCGCGACCCGGACGGCATGGCGTGCCCCAGCACCTCCACCGTTCCGCGGGTCGCCCGGCTCTGGCCGGTGATGAGCCGCATGGTGGTGGACTTTCCCGCGCCATTCGGCCCGAGGAGACCCATGAAACGGCCCGGCGAAATATCGAGACTGAGTCCGTCTACGGCGTTCGCCGAGCCATAGGTCTTTACAACATCCCGAAAAAGGACAGTGGGGACGCTCACCCGGTTAATTCCCCCTTTGGATACGCGGCACGGACGAGGTCCCAAGGCGTCGAGCCCGCCGCAGCAGCCCATACAAGCGTAAGGGGCACCCCCTTGTGAACCCCCTTCTGCCAGCGCGATGTTGTTGGTAGGGTGCCGACATGATCAAGCCCCGACGTGGGCAAGTGCCAATCCGGGGGGTTTGATGAGGGCACGCATAGTCGTGCTTGTCGCCGGGCTGCTGCTGGTGCTCATCGGCGCCGAGTGCGCATTGGCCGTAGGCGCCGTACCCGATCCGGTAGCGGCCGATGCCGCGCCGTCGGTGTTTTCCGCCTATCGCGCCAAGGCCGATATCGCGCAATTCGCGGATGCCCCGCATCCATCGGGCAGCGCGGGGGCGGAACGGACCCGCGCTTATGTGAGTGACCGGCTGACGCGTCTCGGACTGGAACCGGTGGAGGACGAGGCGACCGAGGTGGTCCCCGGAGACGGCGCCTCCCATCTGGCCGGCCGGGTGCACGACATCACCGCCACCATCCGGGGCACCTCTCCCACCGGCCAGGTCCTCCTGGTCGCGCACACCGACTCCGTTCTCACCGGCCCCGGCGCCTCCGACGACGGCCTCGGCGTGTCGTCCCTGCTGGAGATCGCCCGCATCCTGACCAAGGGCCCCCGCCCGCGCAACGACGTCGTCCTGCTGTTCACCGACTCGGAGGAGACCGGCCAGCTCGGGGCGCGCGCCTATGTGCACGGCCTCGGCAAGGCCACCGGCGAACCCCGCGTCGTCCTCAACCTGGAGGCGCGCGGCACCTCCGGACGCGCCGTCATGTTCGAGACGGGCAGCCACAGTTCGGCCTTGGTCGAGGCGCTGGGCGGCCACCCGCCCGTGGCCACCTCGCTGTCCGCCGAGGTCTACCGGCGGCTGCCGAACGACACCGACTTCACCCAGCTCCGCAAGGGCGGCATGACCGGGCTGAACTTCGCGGTCATCGGCGACGGCGCCGACTACCACGCCCCCGGCGACGACGTGGCGCACGTCCACCCGGGCAGCCTCCAGGACCTCGGGGACACCGTGCTCTCCGCCGTGCGCCGGCTGTCCGCCACCGACCTGCGGGCGGTCACCCGGTCCTCCGACGCGACCTGGTTCAACGTCGGTCCCCTGCTGGTGCGTTACCCGGCGGGCGCCGTGCTTCCGCTGGCCGTCGCCGCGCCGCTCGCCCTCGTGGCGGCCGGCTGGTACGCGCGCCGTCGCAAGGCGCTGCGCCCCTCGGCGGTGCCGCGGGCCGCGCTCACCTTGCCCCTCGTCCTCGTGGGCGCGGCCGCGCTCGGCTGGGCCGGCTGGCGGATCCTGCTGCTGATCCGCCCCTATTACGCGTCGTTCCTCACGGGCGACCCCTATCGCACCGCCCCCGTCGTCGTCGGCCTGCTGCTGCTCACCGCCGCCCTCACCGGACTGTGGGCCGCGTGGACGGGCCGGCGCGCCGGTCAACTGGAGACGGCCGTGGGCATCGCGGTGTGGCCCGCGCTGCTCGCCGTACCCACCGCCCTGCTGCTGCCCGGCGCGGCGTACGTGTTCACCTGGACGGCGCTCGGCGTGTCGGCCGGTGTCGCCCTCGGCGCCCGCGCCGCGGAGGACTCCCCGTGGCGCACCACGGCCCTCGTCGGCGCGGCGCTGCCCGCGGTGATCGTCCTCGTGCCGCTCGTCACCCTCCTCTTCCCGACGCTCGGCCTCGCCGCGGCGGCGGCCCCGCTGGCCCTCGCCGCCCTGGTCCTCGCCGTCCTGGCGGCCCCGCTCACCCGCTGGTTCCGCGGCCTGCGGGCCAGGCGCCTGATCGCCCTCGCGGCCGTCGTCGCGCTGGCCGGCACCGTGTGCGTCGGGGGCGCGGTCGCCGCCGACCGGCCCGACGCGGACCACCCGCGGCCGGTCAGCCTGATGTACGCCCTCGACGCGGACCACGGGCGCGCCTACTGGGTGTCCGAGGACGCCGACCCGGTCTCCTGGGTCACCGGCCACACCGGGCACCGGCGCACGGACACGCTGGAGGCCTGGTCGCCCGCCCTCGCCGCGCCGCCGGGCGGCCTGCTCGCCGGACCGGCCCCCGTCGCCCCGGTCGCCACACCCGAGGTCACCAAGGTCTCCGACACCCGCGAGGGCGCCACCCGGACGGTCCGCCTCAAGGTCGGGCCCGGGAGCGGCAAGCCCGCCATGCTCGCCCTGTACGTCGACACCTCCACCACGCACGTCGTGCGGGCCCGCGTCGCGGGCGCGCCCGCCGGGATCCCCGACCTGTCCGGCGGGGAGAACCGCCCGCACGCCGGATCACCGTGGAAGTGGGGCCTGCTGATGGTCGCGCCCGACCCGCGGGGCCAGGAAGTGACCCTCGTCGTCCGCGGCGACAAGCCGCTGCGCCTGCTCGCCATGACGGAGGACGCCGGGCTGCCCGCCCAGGCCCTGCGCAGCCCGCGCCCCGCCGGCCTCACCTGGGAACCCGGCGCGGCCGGCCTCTCCTTCGCCAGCCGCCGCTACACGATCTGACCCGGTCCCCTGGCCGCCATCCGGCCGGGGCCATATCTCCGGCCAGGCGATCCCTGGTCCCGACAGAAGAGAGCGTCCTGATGACGTCCACCCCTCACCACGACGGCACCACCGGGGAACCGGAGCCCTTCCGCCTGCGCGAGGCGGGCGCGGCCGACGCGGCGGCGATCACCGCCGTCTTCCTCGCCTCGCGCGGCGCGGCCCTGCCGTACCTGCCCCGGCTCTACAGCGACGAGGAGACCCTCGGCTTCTTCGAGCACGTCGTCCTGCCCTCCAGCACCGTGTGGGTGGCCGAACAGGGCGAGCCGGCGCGGATCGTGGGCTTCGCCGCCCTCGACAAGACCGTCCTCGACCACCTCTACCTGCACCCCGACGTGCGGCGGCGCGGCATCGGCACCGCCCTGCTCGAAACCGTGAAGCGAGCCTCCCCCGAAGAGCTTTCGCTGCACTGCTTCCAGCGCAACACGGACGCCCGCGCCTTCTACGAGCGGCACGGCTTCACCGCCGGCGAGTTCAACGACGGCAGCCGCAACGAGGAGAACGAGCCCGATGTGACCTACCACTGGACCGCTCGCTGACCCACCGTCGGGGCCCGACCCGACCACGCACCACCACGCAGTGCATCCATCAACGGCGGGCCGCGGCAGAAACCTTCCGGCGGCCGTGATCAGGGGAGGGAACACCCAAGTGCAGGGCGAAGGCACCGTCGCGGGCGAGATCCCACTGTCCTACGCACAGCTCGCGCTGTGGTTCAACGACCGGCTCCAGCAGGGCGACGCCTCCTACAACATGCCGGTGGCGCTCCGCCTGCGGGGCCCGCTCGACATCGAGGTGCTGCGCGCCGCGCTCGCCGACGTCATCGGACGGCACGCCACCCTGCGGACCGTGTTCCCCGACCAGGACGGCACCCCCTACCAGCGGATCCTGGACGCCGCCGACGTCGAGACGCCGCTGACGGTGGAGCCCGCCGACGAGGCCGCCCTGCCGGAGCTGATCGCCGCGGCCTGCCGCGAGTGCTTCGACCTGGCCACCGAAATCCCCCTGCGCATACGGGTGTTCGCGCTCGGACCGCGGGACCACCTGGTCCTGCTGGTCCAGCACCACATCGCCGGCGACGGCTGGTCGATGGCCCCGCTGGCCCGCGACCTGAACACCGCCTACATCGCCCGCCTCGCCGGCGAGGCGCCCGGCTGGCCGCCCCTGACGGCCGACTTCGCCGAACACGCCGTCGCCCAGCACCGCTCCCTGGGGAGCCTGGACGACCCCGACAGCGGCATCAGCGCGCAACTGGCCTACTGGAAGGAGGCGCTCGCCGGAATACCCGACTGCCTGCCGCTGCCCACCGACCGGCCGCGCCCGGCCGTCATGTCCCACGAGGGCGACTACTTCCCCTGGGAGATATCCGCCGGCCTGCACCACGACCTGCTGGCCCTCGCCCGCTCCTGCCGGGTCAGCCTCTTCATGGTCGTCCAGGCGGCGCTCGCCACCGTGCTCAGCCGCTCGGGCGCCGGGGACGACATCCCGCTCGCCAGCCCGACCGCCGGGCGCGGCGACTCCCGTTACGACGACGTGGTGGGCTACTTCGTCAACCCGCTGGTGCTGCGCGTCGACACCTCGGGCGACCCCACCTTCCGGGAACTGCTCAAGCGGGTGCGCCGCACGGACCTCCAGGGCTTCACCCACCAGGACATGCCGATCGAGCGGCTGATCACGGCCCTGAACCCGCCGCGCTCGCTCGCCTGGCACCCGCTGTTCCAGGTCATGCTGGCCTTCCAGAACCTGCCCGAGGCCACCCTGCGACTGCCCGGCGTCGACTGCGAGGTGGTCGAGGCCGACCCCGGTGGCGCCAAGTTCGACCTGTCGTTCAACGTCATGGAACGCAAGGACGCCGACGGCGCCCCGGCCGGGCTGACCTGCTTCGTCGAGTACAGCAGCGACCTGTTCGAGCGGGCGGGCGCCGAGGACTTCACCCGGCGGCTCGTCCTGTTCCTGGAGCGGGTCGCCAAGGACCCCGACCGGCACCTCGGCGAGATCGACCTGCTCACCGACGACGACCACCGCACCCTCACCTCGCTGTGGCGGGGCCCGGCGACCGAGGTCCCCTCCCTCGCCTACCACCAGGCCTTCGAACAGCGCGCCGCCGCCGACCCCGGCGCGCCCGCGCTCGTCGCCGGGGACACCCGGCTCACCTTCGGCGAACTCGACGCCCGCGCCAACCGGTTGGCCCGCGAGCTGGTCGAGCGGGGCGCGGCCCCCGAAGCGCCGGTCCTCGTGCTGCTCGACCGCACGGCCGACCTCGTCGTGGCGCTGCTCGCCGTCCTGAAGTCGGGCGCCGCCTTCGCCCCGCTCACCCCGGACACCCCCGCCGAACGGCTGGCCGCCGTCGCCTCCACCCTGCGGCCGGTCTGCGCCGTCACCACCGCGGACACCGCGCCCCGGCTGCCCGCGGGCACGCCCGCCCTGGTGCTGGACGACCCCGCTACGCGCGAGCGGATCGCCGCCCGCCCGGCCACCGGCCTCACCGACGCGGACCGCGCGGCCCCCGCCCGCCCGCGGGACACGGCCTACGTCATCCACACCTCCGGCTCCACAGGCACGCCCAAGGGCGTCGCCGTCACCCACGAGGCGCTCGGCCACCTCGCCCACCACCACCGGTCCCGCATGGCACGCCGGTACGCGCCCGACGGCACCCCCCGCTTCCAGGTCGGCCTGGTCGCCTCGATCACCTTCGACACCGCCTGGGAGCCGTTCTTCTGGCTGCTCGAAGGGCACTGCCTGCACCTGCTCGCCGACGAGGTGCGCCTCGACCCCGAGGCGCTCGTCGCGCACGTGCGGAGCGAGGGCCTCGACTTCCTCGACCTCACCCCGACCTACGCCCAGGCCCTGCTGGCCGCCGGACTCCTCGACGAGGGCCGGCACCGGCCGCGCGTCCTCATGCTCGGCGGCGAGGCGGTCGGACCCGAGCTGTGGACGAGGCTCGCCGCGGTCGAGGGCACGGCCGTGCACAACTACTACGGGCCCACCGAGTTCACCGTCGACGCGCTCACCTGCGAGCTGAGTGACAGCCCCGCGCCGGTCATCGGACGGCCCCTGGACAACGTCCGCGCCGCCGTCCTGGACGAGCGCCTGCGCCCGGTGCCCCTCGGCGTGCCCGGCGAGCTCTACCTGGCCGGGCCCCAGCTGGCCCGCGGCTACGTCGGCAGCCCCGCGCTGACCGCCGAACGGTTCGTCGCCGACCCCTACGGGCCGCCCGGCTCCCGCATGTACCGCACCGGCGACCTGGCCCGGCTGCTGCGCGACGGCCAGGTCGAGTACCTCGGCCGCGCCGACGACCAGGTCAAGATCCGCGGCTTCCGCGTCGAACCGGGCGAGATCGAGGCCGTACTCGCCCGGCACCCCGGCGTCGCCCAGGCCGCCGTCGCCGTACGCGGCGAGGAGAGCGGCGACCCGTACCTCGCCGCCTACGTCGTCCCCGCCCCCGGCCCCCGGCCGCCCGGCGCCGCCGAGCTGCACGACCACCTCGCCGAGCACCTCCCGGCGTACATGCTGCCCGCCGCCTTCGCCCATCTCGACCGGCTGCCGCTGACCAGCAGCGGCAAGCTGGACCGGCGCGCCCTGCCGGAACCGGACCTGCGCGTCACCGACGGCGGGGGCCGCCCGCCCGCCGACGAGCGGGAGGCCGGCCTGTGCGCGCTGTTCGCCGAGGTGCTGCGCGCCGACCGGGTCGGTCCCGACGACGACTTCTTCCGCCTCGGCGGCCACTCGCTGCTGGCCATGCGCCTGGTCAGCCGGGTGCGCGCGGTGACCGGCGCCGAACTGCCCATCCGCGCCGTCTTCGAGAGCCGCACCCCCGCCCGGCTGGCCCGCCTGCTCGGCGGCACGGAGCGGCGCCCGGCGCTCGTCCCGGCCGAACGCCCCGCCGAGACACCGCTGTCGCACGCCCAGCGCCGGCTGTGGTTCCTGCAACGCCTGGAGACCGAGAGCCCCGCCTACCACATCCCGCTGCCGCTCCGGCTCGACGGCCCCCTGGACATCGGCGCGCTCAGCGCCGCGCTGCACGACGTCGTCGTCCGCCACGAGGCGCTGCGCACGGTGTTCCCCGACCGCGACGGCGTACCCCACCAGCGGGTCCTGGACCCGGCGGAACTGCCCTCGCTGCTGGACATCGCCCCCCTCGACCCCGCCCGCGCCGACGGCGAGGGACTGGCGGCCGAGCTGCGGGCCGCGGCGTCCGTGCCGTTCGACCTGGCGAACCGGCCGCCGCTGCGGGCCCGGCTCTACCTGCTCGGGCCCGGCCGCCACGTCCTGCTGCTGACCGTCCACCACATCGCCTGCGACGGCTGGTCCCTCCAGCCGCTCGCCGCCGACCTCGCCACCGCCTACCGCGCCCGCGCCGAGGGACACGCCCCCGACTGGTCGCCGCTGCCCGTGCAGTACGCCGACTACACCCTGTGGCAGCACCGGCTGCTCGGCGACGTCCGCACCCCGGGCACGCTCGCCGCCGGACAGTGGGAGTACTGGCGTACGGCCCTGGCGGGACTGCCCGACGAGGTCCCGCTCCCCGTCGACCGGCGCCGCACCCCCGAGACCGGCCACGCGGGCGGCACCGTCCCGCTCCGGATCGACGCCGGCACCCACCGGGCCCTCGCGGACCTCGCGCAGGCGGGCGGCGCGAGCCTCTTCATGGCCGTACAAGCCGCTCTCGCCGCCCTGCTGACGCGCCTCGGCGCGGGCACGGACATCCCGCTGGGCACCCCGGTGGCGGGCCGTACCGACGCGAACCTGGAGGAGCTGGTCGGCTTCTTCGTCAACACCCTCGTGCTGCGCACCGACACCGGGGGAGACCCGACGTTCCGGGAGCTGCTGGCGCGGGTGCGGGACCGGGACGTGGCCGACTACGCCCACCAGGACCTGCCCTTCGAGCAGCTGGTGGACCTGGTCAACCCCGAGCGGCAGCCCGGCCGGCACCCGCTGTTCCAGGTCGCCCTCGTGGTGGACCAGGGCGACGGCGTCCGCCTCGACATCCCCGGCGTCACCGCGGAGCGGATCACCGTCCAGCTGGCCCCCGCCAAGTTCGACCTGACGGTGACGCTGGCGGCCGAGCGCGCCGCGGACGGCACCGAGGGCCCGCTGACCGGCACCGTCGAGTACCGCACCGACCTGTTCGACCAGGCGGGCGCGGCGGCGCTGGCCGACCGGCTCGCCCGGCTGCTCACCGCCGTGGCCGCCGACCCCGACCAGCGCATCGGCGGGGTCCCCCTGCTCTTCGACGACGAGCGGCGGCTGATCCTCGACAAGTGGAACGACACGCGGCACGAGCTGGCGCCGACCACGCTCGCCGCCTCGGTGGCCGAGCAGATCGCCCGGACCCCCGAGGCGAGTGCGGTCGTCTTCGAGGGCGAGGAGGTGACGTTCGGCCGGCTCGGCACGCTCATCGACGGCCTCGCCGCACGGCTCACGGCGCACGGCGTGGGCCGGGGCGACAGCGTCGCCGTCGCCGTACCCCGCTCCGTCGAACTGGTCGTCGCCCTGTGCGCGGTGCACCGCGCCGGGGCCGCCTACGTGCCCCTCGATCCGGACTACCCCGCCGACCGGCTGGCGTTCATGCTCCAGGACGCGCGGCCGACGGCGGTCGTCGGCACGCCCGCGGAGGCGGAGCGGCTGAGGGTGCCGCAGGGAGTCCCGCTGCTCTTCCCGGCTGCGGAAGGCACGGTGGACGTACCGGCCCCGGAGGAGCCGGCCGGACCCGCCGACCCCGCCTACGTCATCTACACCTCCGGCTCCACCGGCCGTCCCAAGGGTGTCGTCGTCCCGCACAGCGCCGTGGCCAACCGCCTGCGGTGGGGCCAGGACCAGTACCTGCTCACCGCCGAGGACCGGGTCCTGCACAAGACGCCGTCCAGCTTCGACGTGTCCGTGTGGGAGATCTTCTGGCCGCTGACCACCGGCGCCACCCTCGTCGTGGCCCGGCCCGAAGGCCACCGCGACCCCGGGTACCTGTGCGAGCTGATCCGCGCGGAGCGGGTGACCGTCGCGCAGTTCGTGCCGTCCATGCTGGACGCGTTCCTCCAGCACCCCGACGCCGGCCTGTGCGACTCGCTGCGGCTGGTCATCGTCGGCGGTGAGGCGCTGAGCGCCGCGACCGCCCGCCGCTTCCACCAGGTGCTGCCGGGGATCCGGCTCGTGGACCAGTACGGGCCCACCGAGGCCGCGATCGAGGTGACCGCCTGGACCTGCCGGCCGCAGGACGACGACGGCCGCCCCGTGCCGATCGGGCGGCCCGTGTGGAACACCCGCGTGCACATCCTCGACGCCGGGCTCCAGCTGGTCCCGCCGGGCGTCGCGGGCGAGCTGTACCTCGACGGCGCCCAGCTCGCCGACGGCTACCTGGGCCGCCCGGCGCTGACCGCCGAGCGGTTCGTGGCCAACCCCTACGGGCCGCCCGGCTCCCGCATGTACCGCACCGGCGACATCGCCCGCTGGCGCGCCGACGGCGCGGTGGAGTACCTGGGCCGCGTCGACGGCCAGGTGAAGGTCCGCGGCTTCCGCATCGAACTCGGCGAGATCGAGGCCGCGTTGAGCGACCACCCGGCGGTCGCCGCCGGGGTGGTCCTGGTGCGCGAGGACCGGCACGGCGCGCCCCGCATCGTCGCCTACGTGGTGCCGGTCGCGGAGGGTCCCGAGCCCACGGCCGGGGAACTGCGCGAGCACCTGCGCGCCCGGCTGCCCGAGCACATGGTGCCGACCGGGTACGTCACCCTCGACGTGCTGCCGGTCACGCCCAACGGCAAGCTGGACCGGGCCGCCCTGCCCGAGCCCGCGGCCGTCCCGGACGCCGAGGAGCGGACCGCCCGGGAGCCCGCCACCCCGCTGGAGCGGGTGCTGACGGCGCTGGTCGCCGAGATCCTTGAGGTCCCCGGGGCCGGTCCGGACGACGACTTCTTCCTGCTCGGCGGGCATTCGCTGATGATGGTCCGGCTGGTCGAGCGCATCCGCGCCGAGACCGGCGTGCAGCTCCCCGTGCGCACCCTCTTCGACCATCCGACGGCCGCCGGACTCGCCGAGCGGATCGCGAACGACCCGGGCCTGGACGGCCGGTTCACGCGGGAGCGGGCGGCCTGGGAGCCGGTGCTGCCGCTGCGCGCCCAGGGCAGCCGCAGGCCGCTGTTCTGCGTGCACCCCGTCGTCGGCGACGGCTTCGGCTACGTGGGCCTGCTGCGCGGCCTCGGCCCCGAGCAACCGGTGTACGCCCTCCAGGGCGCGGGCCCGGCCGGCAACGGCCCCCGCCCCGCGACGATCGCCGGGCTGGCCGCCGAGTACCTCGCGCGGATACGGCGGATCCAGCCCGCGGGCCCCTACCGGCTCCTCGGCTGGTCCTTCGGCGGCGTCCTCGTGCACGAGATGGCCGTGCAGCTCCGGGAGGCGGGCGAGCGGGTCGAACTGCTGGCGCTGATGGACAGCGTGCCGCCCATGGAGCACGACCGGCGCGCGCCCGACGACCCGGTGAGCGAGAAGGACGTGGTGCTGGGCCTGCTCGACGGCGTGGGGGCGCCGGCGGCGGACCTCGCCGCCGTACGGGACGGCAGCCGGGTGCCCGAGCCCGCGGAGCTGCTGCGGCTGCTCGCCCCGGCGATGGGGGCCTCCGCCCCGCAGGACCCGGCCGCGCTCGCCGCGATGGTCGACGCCTGCCGCTACCACGGCGAGCTGATGGTCCGCTGGACGCCCCGCGTCTACGACGGCGGCCTGCTCTCCTTCACCGCGACCGCCGAGACCCGGCGGGCGGCCCTGCTGGGCGGGGCGAGCACCGCCGAGCTGTGGGCGCCGTACCTGATCGGCGAGGTCACCGACCATCCGATGGCGGCCCGGCACCTGGAGCTGGTCGAGCCCGGCCACATCGACTTCATCGGCCGCGTCCTGGCCGCCGAACTCGACCGGCTGGAGGAGCGGTGAACCCCGCGTGTACCCGCCGTCCGGGGGCCGCCGCGGCCCCCGGACGGCGGGGCGCGGCCTCAGCCCGCCGTGCCGGCGTGGTCCGTCACGGCGGCGGAGATCTCCGCCATCACCTCGTCCACCCGGCTGTGCAGGAAGAAGTGGTCGCCGGGCAGGACCCGCTGCCGGAAGCCGCCCGCGGTCACCGCGCGCCAGCCGCCGACCCACTCCGCCCCGGACAGCAGGTCCTCGGCCCCGCCGAGCGCGACCACCGGGCACGGCAGCACCGTCGGCCGGACCGTGTCCATGTAGGTGTTGAGCAGGGTGAGATCGGCGCGCAGCACCGGCAGCAGCATCGCGAGCAGGTCCCGGTTCTCCAGGATCTCGGCCGGGGTGCCGCCCAGTTCGAGTATGTCCTTGATCAGCCGCTCGTCGTCGCGGTCGTGCAGGGGCAGCGCGGCCGGGGAGCCGGGCGGCCGGCAGCCGGAGACCACCAGCGCCCGCGGCAGCGGCCGCACCTCGGCCACCAGGCGGCGCGTCGTCTCGTACGCGATCTGGGCGCCCATGCTGTGCCCGAAGAGGATGAACGGCTCGTCGGCCGGCCGCTCCTGGAGCACCGACAGCAGCCCGTCGACCACCTCCCGCATGGAGGTCGGCAGCGGCTCTCCCATCCGGGTGCCGCGGCCGGGCAGTTCGACCGGCACGAAGTGCAGCCCCGGCGCCTGCCAGGAGCGCGCCCAGGCGAGATAGGCGCCCGCCGAGCCGCCTGCGTGCGGCAGACAGTAGACCCGGACCGGATCCGTGCCGCCGCTCGCGGGGGCCGAGTCCCAGGGAGTCCATCGGTTGCGTGTCACTGCGTTGTGCCCTTCTGCCGTCGTGGAGTTCCGTACCGGGCCGGGGCCCGCACCGCGAGCCTATTTGGGTTTTCGCCCGTCAGGCCAGTGCGACGGATCGTCAAATGCCTTGTCGGACCGTGTGGTCGGAAAACTTTCCGTTGATCTCGAAAAACTTGTCGGCTAGTGTGACACTCGCATCCGGCAATGCCGTGCGAACGTGAAACGGGGATTCTCCAACGTGTGTGGAATTGCGGGAATGTTTTCCCTCGGCGGGGCGCGCCATTGTGAAACGGCTGTTATTCGTGAAATGACATCCGAACTGATTCACCGGGGCCCCGACGATGTCGGTCACTACACCGGCGAGGGAATCGCGCTGGGTTTCCGCAGACTCGCGCTCAACGATCTGGAGCACGGAAACCAACCGCACCTGTCCGAGGACGGCGGCCTGGTCTCCGTCTGCAACGGTGAGATATACAACCATCGCCGGCTGCGCGCCGAACTCGGCGCCGCCGGCCACCGGTTCCGCACCGAGTGCGACACCGAGGTGCTGGTCCACCTCTACCGGCGCCACGGCATCGGCCTCACCGACCGGCTCGACGGCCAGTTCGCCTTCGCCCTGTACGACGTGGCCGCCCGCCGGCTGATGCTGGCCCGCGACCACGCCGGCATCGTGCCGCTGTTCTACACGGTCGTGGACGGACTGCTGGTCTTCGCCTCCGAGATCAAGGCCATCCTGCGGCACCCCGCGGTAAGCCCCCGCGTCGACCTGCGCGGCCTCGACCAGGTCCTCACCCTGCCCGGACTCGTCAGCCCCCGCACCATGTTCGAGGGCATCCACTCCCTGCGCCCGGGCGAGCGGCTGCTGGCCGACGCCTCCGGGGTGCGCGTGGAGCGCTACTGGGACCTCGACTACCCGGCCGCCGCCGACCTGGACCCCGCCCCGGCCGGCCTCGACGCCGAACTCGGCCGCGCCGCCGACCACATGGCCACGCTCCTCGACGACGCGGTGCGCGACCGGCTGGCCGCCGACGTCCCCGTCGGCCTCTACCTCAGCGGCGGACTCGACTCCAGCCTCCTCGCCGCCCTCGCCGCCCGCGCCCGCCCCGGCCACGCCTGGCCCAGCTACTCCGTCGTCTTCCCGGGCCACGACTTCGACGAGAGCCGCCACCAGCGGCTGGTCGCCGCCAAGCTCGGCACCCGCCACCACGAGGTGCCCGTGGACGCCGACGACCTCGCCGGCCGGCTCCGGCAGATGGTCCGGCACGCCGAGACACCCGTCCGCGAGTCGTACAACGTCTGCTCCCTTCAGTTGTCCGAGGCGGTCCGCGCGGACGGCACCGTGGCCGTGCTCACCGGCGAAGGCGCCGACGAACTCTTCGGCGGCTACCCCGGGTACCGCTACGACGCGGCCGGCCTGGGCGGCAGCCGCCTCGACGGGCTCGACGCCCTGCTGGAGCGCGAGATACGCGAGCGCATGTGGGGCGTCGACCTCGGCTACGAGCAGGACCAGATCACCGCCCAGGAACTGCGCCGGGACCTCTACGCCCCCGAACTGGCGGCCTTCTTCGAGGAGTTCACCGTCACCGGGCAGCGGCTGGTGGACGCCGACCGGCTCAGGGGCCGCCACCCCCTGCACCAGCGGTCGTACCTCGACTTCCACCTGCGGCTGGCCGACCACCTGCTCGGCGACCACGGCGACCGCATGGCCCTCGCCCACGCCGTCGAACCGCGCTTCCCCTTCCTCGCCCGCCCGGTGGTCGAACAGGCCCAGCGCCTCCACCCCGACCTGATGGTGGCCGGCGGCACCGAGAAGGCGGTCCTGCGCAGACTCGCCGCGCCCCTGGTCCCCGGGGAGGTGCTCGCCCGCCCCAAGTTCGGCTTCCGCGGGCAGACCAGCAGCCATCTGCTGCACACCGGCGCCGCCTGGTTCGAGGAACTCCTCTCACCCGAAGTCGTGCGCAAGCAGGGGTACTTCGATGCGGACGCGGTCTCCGCGCTGGTGCGCCACCAGCGGGCCGGCGGTCAGGTGCACGCGCACCTCGACACCGACTACCTGATGGTCGTCGCCACCTTCGCGCTCTTCGTAGAGGAGTTCGGCCTGCCGTGTCTCGGATGACCCGACTCTCCGTACCACCGGACCTCCCCGTTCCCGCGCCCTCGCACCACGCGTACGACGCACCGCCCGCCCTGCCTCTGGTCGGCGTGGTCGGCGGCATGGGCCCCCTGGCCTCCACCGAACTGCTGCGCAGCGTCTATCTCCCCGCCGACGGCCGCCCCGAACAGCAGGCCCCGCGCGTGCTGTTGTGGTCCGACCCCGCTGTGGTCGACCGCACGGAAGCCATCGGCGCGGGCCGCCTGGAGGCCCTCCGGCGGGCCGTCGAGAAGGCCGTCGAGGGCCTGGTCACCGCGGGCGCCGAACGGGTCGTCGTCGCGTGCGTCACCGCCCACCGCGTCCTCGGCGACCTCCCGCCCGCCCTGCTGCGCCGCTGCGTCTCCCTGGTGGACGTCGTCCACGAGGAACTCGCCCGCGACGGGCGCCCCCATCTGCTGCTGTGCACCAAGGGCACCGCCCAGGCCGGAATCCTCACCTCCGAGGGCCCCGCCGCCCGCCACCTCGTCCCGCTGCGCCCCGACGACCAGGAGGCCCTGCACCGCGAGGTCTACCGCCTCAAGAGGGGCGGCGACCCGCTGGTCACCCTGGACTTCCTGCGCACCGCCCTGCCCCGCTACGGCGTACGGCGGTTCGTCGCGGCCTGCACCGAACTGCACCTCGTCACCCGGGCCATCGAGACCGCGGGACTGTCCGCCGAGTTCCCGGCCATCGACCCCCTGGCCGTGGTGGCCGGGCGGATCAAGAACGGAGAGCTGTGAGCCACACCACGATCCTGCGCCGGTGGGCCGACCACGTGGAGAAGGACCCGCAGGCCCTCGCGATCGCCACGCCGGGACGCCACTGGACCCGCCGTGAACTCGCCTGGCACGCCGCCGGGCTGAGGGAGCGGCTCGCGGACGGCGAGGGGCCCGTGCTCATCGCCTGCGCCGAACCCGTCCCCGTCGTCGCCGCCCTCCTGGCCTGCGCCGCCCTGGGCCGCGCCTTCGCCCCCGTCGACACCCGCCAGCCCGCCGCGCGCTGGACCGCCCTCCTCGAAGACCTCGCCCCGACGGACGCCGTCGTGGACGAGAGCGGCCGCGAGGCCCTCGCCGGACACGCCGTACGACTCGTCGACGCCGGGCAGGCCGAGAACGGCGCCTGGCACGCCGACGCCTGGCGCGACCCCGACGTGCCGGACGCCGGATACGTGTACTTCACCTCCGGCACCACCGGCCGCCCCAAGGGGATCCAGGGCAGCCTCGCGGCCGTGGAGCACTTCCTCGACTGGGAGACCAACGAGTTCGCCGTCGCCGAGGGCACCCGCGTCTCCCTGCTCACCTCGCCCGGCTTCGACGCCTTCCTGCGCGACACCCTCCTGCCGCTGCGCGCCGGAGGCAGCGTGCACGCCGCCGCGCCGGGCACCCCGCCCGTCGATGCCGGACTCGCCGCCTGGCTGGAGGCCGAGCGCGTCGAGGTCCTGCACTGCGTGCCCACCGTCTTCCGCACCCTTCGCGCCGCCGGCCTCACCGCCGGCTCGCTGCCCGACCTGCGGACCGTGCTGCTCGCCGGAGAGGCCGTACGGCCCGCCGACATCGCCTGGTGGCGCGGCCTGTTCGGCGACAGCAAGGCTCTGGTGAACCTCTACGGACCCTCCGAGACCACCATGACCAAGACCTTCCGGCGGCTGCGCGCCGAGGACGCCGGCGCCGGCACCGTCCCGGCCGGACTGCCCCTGCCCGGCGTGGAGATACGGGTCCTGGCCGCCGGCCGCCCCGTCACCGGCACCATCGGCGAGATCGAGATCCGCACCCCGTTCCCGCTCCGCGGCTACCTGGACGGCCGCCCCGGCGGATTCACCGAGAGCCACGCCTACCGCACCGGCGACCTCGGACGGCTGCGCGAGGACGGCGCGCTGGAGGTCCTCGGCCGCCGCGACCAGCAGGTCAAGGTCAACGGCGTGCGCGTCGAACTCGGCGAGGTGGAGGACGTGCTGCGCCGCCACGCGGGTGTACGGGACGCCTGCGCCGCCGCCGTGGCGGAGGGCGACGCCGATCCCGCGCTGTGCGCCTACGTCGTCGCCGACGACACCGTCACCGACGAGGAACTGCGCGCCCACGCCGGCGCCGGACTCCCGCCGGGCAGCCGGCCCGCCGTCTACGTCCGCCTCGCCGCCATCCCGCGCACCCTCAACGGCAAGGCCGACCGGCGCGCCCTGCCGGTGCCCTCGGCGGCGCGGGCGGTCGCGGCGGACGAGCGCCCCCGGGAGGGCGTGGAGGCCGGGATCGCCGCGCTCTGGTGCGAGCTGCTGCACCTGCCCGCCGTGGGCCGGCGGGACAGCTTCACCCTGCTCGGCGGCGACTCGCTGGCCATCGCCCGGCTCCTGGACCGGCTCCGCTCGCGCTTCGGCACGGACGTCCCGCTGCGCGTCTTCGCCGCGGACCCCACCGTCGCCGGTCTCGCCGCCGCCGTGACCGCCGGGAGCAGCCGATGACCGCGCCCTTCCCGCCGCGCCCGCACCGGGACCGCGCCCCGCTGTCCTACGCCCAGCGCGCCATCTGGCGTGCCGAGCAGGTCGTCCCCGGCAGCGCCCTGCACAACGAGACCGCCGCCTTCCGGCTCACCGGCCCCGTGGACGCCGACGCCCTGGAACGCGCCCTCGCGGAGATGGCCGCCCGGCACGAGGTCATGCGGTGCGCGATCGCCACGGACCGCGCGGGCGAGCCGTACCAGCGGTTCGCGGACCGGGTCCGCCCCACCGTCGAACGCGTCGACCTCACCGGCCTGCCCGAACAGCGGCGGGAGGCACGACTTCGCGAACTCGTCGCCCACGCGGCGGCCGAGCCCCTCGACCTCACCAGGCCGCCGCTCATGCGCACCTGCCTGTTCCGGCTGGGGGAGGAGCGGTACCTGCTCTTCTTCGTCGCCCACCACATCGTGGTGGACGCCTGGGCGTTCGGCCTCTTCCTGGAGGAACTCGCCGCGCGGTACGCCGGGAGCGCAGCCCAACTCCCGGCCGCCGACGTCGACTTCGGGGACTACGCGGCCTGGCAGCGCACCGACCCGGATGCCGGGGCGGGCCTCGCCCACTGGCGGGAGCGGCTCGGCACCGACCTGCCCGTGCTGAGCCTGCCCGCCGACGGAACCGCGGGGACGGGCCCGGCCGACGCCCTCGCGGGCGGCATCCACCACTTCGTCATCCCCGCCGATCTGGTCACCGCACTCGCCGCCCTCGCCCGCAGCCGCGTCGCCACCCTGCCCGCGACCCTCCTGACCGCCTACAGCGCGGTCGTCCAGCGCTACACCGGACAGGACGACCTCGTCGTCGGCATGCCGGTGGCCACCCGCAACCGGCCCGCCCTCGGCGCCGTGATCGGCCCGCTGCTCAACGTCATCGCCCACCGCGTCGACCTCACCGGCACCCCCACCTTCGAGGAGGCCCTGGCCCGCACCCGGCGTGGCCTGAAGGCCGACCTCGCCCACCGCGACACGCCGTTCGACCTCGTCGTCGAGGACCTCGCCCACGCCTCCGGCGGCCGCTCACCGCTGTTCCAGCTCATGTACGCCTTCCACAGCGGGCCCACCACGACCCTCGCCCTGCCCGGCGTCGAGACCACGCCGGTGCCCTCGCACAGCGGCGCCGCCAAGTACGACCTCTCCCTGTTCCTGCGGCCCCGGCCCTCCGGCGACCTCGATGCCGCCCTCGAATACCGGAGGGCGGCGCTCTCCACGGCCACCGTCGAGGGCATCGCCGACGGACTGCTGTGCCTGCTGCGGGCGGCCGTCGCCGACCCGGGCCACCGCCTCGCCGACCTGCCGGTGACCACGCCGGACGCCTACGAGCGGATCGTCACCGGCTTCAACACGGCGGACCGGACCCCGCCGCCGTGGGAGACCGTGCCGCAAGCGCTGCGGGCCCTGGCCGCCCGCGAGGGCGACGCCCCGGCCGTGTCCGACGGGGACCGGCTGCTGAGCCGGGCCGAGATGGACCGGGCGGCCGACCGGGTCGCCGCCCGGCTGGCCGGCCGGTACGGCGTGCGCCCGGGGGACCGGGTGGCCCTGCTGGTGCCGCGTGACGCCGCCCTCGTACCCCTGGTGGTCGGGCTGTGGCGGGCCGGGGCGGTGCTCGTCCCGCTGGACGCGGGCCTGCCCGAGGAACGCGTCGCGCAGGTCGTGCGCGACAGCGGGGCACGGCTGGTCGTGACCGGCTCCGGGGAATCGCCGGGGCCGGCCGACGGCCCGGCCTGTGCGGCGGCCGGGACACTGCTGGCAGACGGTCCGGCTCCCGAGACCGCCCCCTTCCCCGACGGCCCCCCGGCCGACGCGCTCGCCTACCTCATGTACACCTCGGGTTCCACCGGCCGTCCCAAGGGCGTGGCGGTACCGCACGACCGCGTCGCCAATCTCCTGCACGGCATCGTCCGCGAACCCGGCATCGGCGCCGAGGACGTCCTGGTCGCCGTCACCGCGCTCACCTTCGACATCTCGGTCCTCGAACTGTTCGCGCCGCTCGTCGCGGGCGCCCGCGTCGTGATCGCCCCGCACGAGACGGTCCGCGACCCGCGCCGGCTCGCCGCCCTGCTGCGCGACAGCGGCGCCACCCTGATGCAGGCCACCCCGTCCCTGTGGCGGGCACTGCTCGACGACGGCTGGCAAGGGCTGCCCGGACTGCGGGCACTGTGCGGCGGCGAGCCCCTCGACCCGGCGCTCGCCGGGCGGCTGCTGGAGCGCTGCGCCGAACTGTGGAACCTGTACGGCCCCACGGAGACCACCATCTGGTCGACGGTCGGACGGGTCCTGCCCGGCGAACCGGTGACCGTCGGCCGCCCGGTGGCCCGCACCTACTGCCACATCCTCGACCGGTACGACCGCCCGGTCCCGCTCGGCGCCGTCGGCGAACTCGTCATCGGCGGCGCCGGTGTCGCGGCCGGGTACTGGAACCGGCCGGACCTCACCGCCGCCGCGTTCGTCCCCGACCCGGTCGCCGCCGACCCGCTCGGAACCGGCGACCCGGGCGCCCTCGTCTACCGCACCGGCGATCTGGCGCGCTATCTGCCCGACGGGCGGATCGTGGTCCTCGGCCGGTCCGACCAGCAGGTCAAGATCCTCGGTCATCGCGTCGAACTCGGCGAGATCGAGGCCCGGTTGACGGCCCACCCGCTGGTGCGCGCCGCCGTCGTGGTCGCGGACCGGGAGCGGCCCGCCGCGCCCCGTCTCGTCGCCTTCGTCGTACCCGGGGCCCAGGACGGCACCGAGGCGGCGGCCGCCTCTGGTTCCCTCGGCGCCGAGCTGCGCCGCCATCTGCGCACCCAACTGCCCGCCGCCGTCGTCCCCGCCGTCTTCGCCACGGTCGGGGAACTCCCGCTCAACAGCAGCGGCAAGGTGGACCGCCCCGCCCTCGCGCGCACGGCCCGCACCCTGCACGAAGCCACCGCGCCCACGGCTCCCGTCACCGACACCGAGCGGACCGTGCTCGGGCTGTGGGCCGAACTCCTCGGCACGGACCCGGAATCCGCCGGCACCACGGACGACTTCTTCGCCGCCGGCGGCCACTCCATCGTCGCCACCCGCCTCCTCGGCCGCGTCCGCGAGACCCTGGGCCGGGCACCCTCGCTCGCCGCCTTCTACGCCGACCCCACCCCGAAGGGCCTGGCCCGCGCGGCCGACGCCGCCGAGGTCCAGGACGCGCTCCCCGGCGAACAGCCGGTTCCCGACGGTCCCGTCCCGCTCACCGACCAGCAGCGGCAGCTATGGCTCACCCAGCGCCTGGCGCCCGAGTCCGCCGCCTACAATCTGGCCGCCGCCGTCCGACTCGACCAGCCCGTCGACCTCGCCGCCCTGACCCTCGCCCTGCGGGACCTGGTCACCCGCCACCCGGTCCTCGCCGCGCGCTGCGCCCTCACCGACGAGGGGCCCGTGCTGCTCCGGCTGCCCGCCGACTCGGTGCGCCCGCGGGTCGTGTCCGGGGAGACCCGCTCCCCGGACGACCTCGCCGAGGCCGAGGCCGGGCGCCCCTTCGACCTGGCCGAAGGCCCCCTGCTGCGGGTCACCGTGCTGGACGGCGACGACGTACACCTGATAGTGACGGCCCATCACATCGCCGTCGACGGCTGGTCGATCGGCGTCGCCGTACGCGAACTGGCCGCCCTGTACGCGCACCACATCGGAGGCACCGGACAACTCCCGCCGCCCACGACCGACTTCCTCGGGTACGCCGCCGCCCAGGCCCGTCCCGCCGCGCTGGCCGTGCAGGACGAGCATCTCGCGTACTGGCGCGACCGCCTCGACGGCCACCCCGGCGTGCTGGAACTGCCCGCCGACCCCGACGCGGGCCCCGCCCCCGCAGGCGCGGGCGGCACCGTGCCGTTCGTCCTGGAGCCCGCCCTCACCGCCCGGCTGCGCACCGTGGCCGCGCGGCTGCGCGTCACCCCGTTCACCGTCCTGCTCGGCGTGTACGCGTCCCTGCTCGGCCGGTACGGCGGTACCGACGACGTCGTGGTCGGGGTGCCCGCCGCCAACCGGGGAACACCCGGGACCGAGGGGCTGATCGGCTCCCTGGTCAACACCCTGCCGGTGCGCGTCGACCTCACGGGCGAGGTGTCCTTCGCCGAGCTGGCCCACCGCACCGCGGCCCTGCTCGCGGCCGACCTCGACCGGTCCCTCGTCCCGCTGGACCGGCTGGTGGACGCCCTCGGCGTGAGCCGCGACCCGGCACGGCCCGCCCTCGCGCAGGCCACCCTCGTGTTGCAGGACGCGCCCGAGGACCGGCTCCGGCTCGGCGACGCCACGGGCGTACTGCGGCCGGTGTCCACCGGCACGGCCAAGTACGACCTGACGGTGGCCCTGGAGGAACACCCCGACCGGATCGAGGGCGTGCTGGAGTACGCCGCGGGCCGCTTCACCGCCGCCTGGGCGAACCGTTTCGGGCACCATCTGCGCACCCTGCTCCAGACGGTCCTGGACGACCCGGACACAGAGGCCGCCCTCGCCCCCGTCGACCCGCACGAGCGGGAGACGCCGTCCCCGCGCCCGGCGGGCACCGGCCGCGACGGCCACACGATCCCCGTGCACGAGCTGTTCCGCGCCCGTGCGGCCGCCCATCCCGACGCCCCCGCCGTCCGCCACGACGGACAGGTCGTCAGCTACGGCGCGCTGGACGCCTGGAGCGACCGGATCGCCCTGCGCCTGCGCGACCGGGGCGCCGCGCCGGGCCGCTTCGTCTCGGTCCTGCTGCCCAGGGGCCCGGCGCAGACCGCCGCGATCCTGGGTGTGGCCAAGACCGGGGCCGCGTTCGCGGTCCTCGACCCCGACACGCCGGAACTGCGCCTGCGGGCCGTCCTCGCGGACGCCGAGCCGGTGTGCGTCCTGGCCGCGGACGAGTGCCTGACCGCCCAGCCGGGTCTGTGGGACGCCGGCCGGGGGACGTTCGGCGAGGTTCCCGTCGAACCGCTGGCATCCCTGGAACCGGGGCCGCCGGAGCCGGGCGTCGCGAAGGCCCTGCCCGCGCCCGCCGTCACCGGCGACGACACCCTGTGCCTGGTGTACACCTCCGGCTCCACCGGGGCGCCGAAGGGCATCGCGCTGCCGCATGCGACGCTCGCGCAGTTCGCCCACTGGCAGGGCGAGTACTTCGGCATCAGACCCGGCAGCCGCGTCGCGCAGTGGGCGCCGTTCACCTACGACGCCGCCTACACCGAGGTGTTCGCCGCCCTGTGCCACGGCGCCACGCTGTCGGTCCCGCCCGAGCACGTCCGGCGCGACCCGGTGGCGATGGCCGGCTGGCTCGGCACCGAACGCGTCACCCAGATCCAGACCGTGCCCGGCTTCTTCGCCGTCCTCACCGAGGCCCTGGACCGCACGGGCGGCGAACTGCCGTACCTGGAACACGTGTTGCTCGCCGGGGAGGTACTGCCGCCGTCCCTCGCGGCCGCCTGGGCCGACCGGGTCGTACGCCCCCGGCTGCACAACCTGTACGGGCCCACCGAGTGCGTCCTCGCGACGTACCGCGAACTCGCGCCCGGGGAACGGTTCTCGTCCTCCGTCCCCATCGGCAGGCCCATCCCCGGACGGCAGGCCCTGGTGCTCGACCACCGGGACCGGCCCTGCCCGGTCGGGGTGGCCGGGGAGATCCATCTGCGCAGCGACTTCCTGGCCGGCTGCTACCACCGCCGCCCCGAGGAGAGCGCGCGGGCCTATGTGCCCGACCCCTGGGTGCCCGGCGGCACCCTGTACCGGACCGGCGACCTGGGCCGCTGGCTGCCCGACGGGGAACTCGCCTTCACCGGCCGCACCGGCAGCCTCGTGAAGATCAACGGCAACCGGGTCGAACTGGAGGAGATCGAGGCGCTGTTGGAGGCCCACCCGGCGGTACGGGAGGCCGCGGCGGCCCTGCACGGCACGGCCACCGCGCCCCGGCTGATCGGGTACGCCGTGGTGAGCGGCGACGTCACCGCCGGGGAGCTGCGGGCCCGGCTGGCCGAACGGCTGCCCGCCGCGGTGGTACCGGAACGGGTGCTGCTCCTGGACGAGTTGCCCCGCACCCGGACCAACAAGCGGGACCGGGCGCGGCTCCCGGTGCCCGAGGACGCCGCCCCGGACACGGCCGCGCCGCCGAGGGGCACCACCGAGCAACTGGTCGCCGACGCCTGGCGGCGGGTGCTGGGCGCCGACCGTCCCGTGGGGCGGCACACCAACTTCTTCGAGGCGGGCGGCAGTTCCCTGCTCGCCGCCCGGCTCCAGCTCGACCTCGCCGACCGCCTCGGCCGCCCGGTCCGCCTCGTGGACCTCTTCGCCCGGCCCACCGTCGCCGAGTTCGTCGCGGGCCTGGACGACCCGGCCGAACCGGGACCCGGCACCCCGGACACCTCCACCGACGCCGCCGCCACACGCGGCACCCGCCGCCGCTCCGCCAACCGCGCCCGGGGCCGCGGCCGGTCGGGTGGACCCGGCGGGCGGGGCGGGGTCGTCGCGCGGGGTGGGGCCGAGGCACGGGGTGGGTCCGATGCACCGGCGGGGTCCGACGCGCGGGCAGGAGTGGCCCCTCGGACGGAAACCGACCCCCGCACCGAGACCGACCCCCGCACCGGCACCACCCCCCGCACCGGCACCGCCCCCGGGACCGCCCCCGGACCGCTCACCGACCCCCCGGCAGAGCCCGCCCCCCGTACCGTCACCGGCCTGCGGCAGGGAGCCGGCGCGCCGGGACGGGGCGGCCCGGCCACGGGGTCCGACACACCGACAGGGAGAGACTGACATGGACGTGCAGAGCATGATGACGGAGCTGCGGAACGCCGTGGGCGGCGATGGCCTGGAGCGGGTCGAGGAGTGCCTGGCGATCCTCGTCGGCGAGAAGGCCCCCGAGTACCTGCACGACGACCAGGAGCCCACCCGGCTCTTCTTCCCCGGGATCAGCGCGCTGCCCTGGCACGACAGCGCGGCCCAGCCCTGGGCGGCCGGCGTGGAGGCCGCCTTCGAGGACATCCGCGCGGAGTTCCTCGCCCTGCGCGAGGCGGAGGCCCGTTTCGCGCCCTACGAGGACCTGTACACCAAGGAACTCGGCTGGCAGGGCTGGGACACCTACCAGATCTACCGCGACGGGAAGTGGCGCGACGAGGCCCGGCAGCGCTGCCCGAAGACCTGTGAGGCACTCGCCGCGACCCCGCACGGGCCCCGCGACGGCATGTTCACCATCCTCAACCCGGGCGTGCACATCACGCCCCACACCGGCGGGGTCAACCTGCTCCTCACCGCGCACCTGCCGCTGATCGTGCCGCCCGGCTGCGCCATCAAGGTCGGCGACGACGAGCGCGGCTGGCAGGAGGGCAAGGTCATCCTCTTCGACGACAGCTTCATCCACGAGGCGTGGAACCGTGGCACCCAGCAGCGCGCCGTACTGCTCTGGGACGTCTGGCACCCGGAACTCACCGAGGCCGAGGTCCGCGCGCTGGAACACCTCATGCCGCGGTTCCAGCGCTACCTGATGGCGGTCTGACACCCGGTCGTCGCACCGAACCGGCCGTCGCCGTACGGGATCGGCCGCGTGCCGGCGCCCCGACCGGCCCCCCGTACCGACCGACACCGCCCGGACCCCACCTCATTCCCGCCCCGCCCCTCGCCCGCCGCCGCGCGGTGTCCGCGCCGAGCCACCAACGGAGACCAACGTGAACGCAGAGCCAGTCCAGCCCGACCCGGACGACGTCGAGGGCCGTATCGCCGTCGTCGGCATGGCGGGCCGCTTCCCCGGCGCCGACTCGCCCGACGAGCTGTGGCGCCTGCTGGATTCCGGGGCGGACGCCGTCACCCGCTTCTCCCCCGAGGAACTGCGGGACTCCGGCGTGCCGGCGAGCGAGGCGGCCGCGCCGGGCTACGTCCCGGCCAAGGGCGCCCTCGACGACATCGCGGGCTTCGACTCCCGGCTCTTCGGCTACGGCGCGCTGGAGGCCTCGGTCATCGACCCCCAGCAGCGCATCTTCCTGGAGTGCGCCTGGGCGGCCCTGGAGGACGCCGGCTGCGACCCCGACCGCGCGCCAGGCCCGATCGCGGTGTACGCGGGGTCGCTGCTGAGCACCTACCTCGTCCACAACCTGCTGCCCCGCGCCGACCTGCGCGCCTCCCTCGGCGTGCCGCTGCTGTTCCAGAGCAACCAGCCCGACCAACTGGCCACCCGCGCCGCCTACAAGCTCAACCTGCGCGGCCCCGCCATCACCGTGCAGACCGCCTGCTCCACCTCGCTCGTCGCCGTGCACCTGGCCGTCCAGAGCCTGCTCGGGCAGGAGTGCGACGTGGCCCTCGCGGGCGGCGTCACCGTCACCGTGCCGCACCGCTCGGGCTACCTCCCCGTCGAGGGCGGCATCGAGTCGCCCACCGGCCGCTGCCGCCCCTACAGCGCGGACGCCGACGGCACCGTCTTCGGCAACGGCGCCGGCGTCGTCGTACTCAAGCGCCTGTCCGACGCGCTGGCGGACGGCGACCGCGTGCACGCCGTCATCCTCGGCTCCGCGGTCGGCAACGACGGCGCGGCGAAGGCCGGTTACACCGCGCCCGGCGTCCTCGGGCAGACGGCCGTGATCCGCGAGGCGCTGTCCGTGGCCGACGTCTCGCCCCGCACGATCGGCTACGTGCAGGGCCACGGCACGGGCACCGCGCTCGGCGACCCGATCGAGATCGAGGCGCTCACCCGGGCCTACCGGGCCGCCGGATCGGCGGACGAGGACATGGCCGGCGACGACACGGCCTGGTGTGCCCTCGGTTCGGTGAAGTCCACCGTCGGCCACCTCGACACCGCCGCCGGCGTCACCGGCCTGATCACGGCCGTGCAGGCGCTGCGCCACGGCAGGATCCCCGCCACCCTGCACGGCGACGCCGCCACGCCCGGCGAGGCGCTGGCGGGGACGCCGTTCCACGCGCCCGGCCGGTCCGCCGAATGGCCCGCGGGCGAGTCGCCCCGCCGGGCCGCCGTCAGCGCCTTCGGCATCGGCGGCACCAACGCGCACGTCATCCTGGAGGAGGCGCCGCGGCCCGCCGCCCGCCCCGCACCGGACAGGCCCGCCGTGCCGGTCGCCCTGCCGCTGTCGGCCCGCACCGCCACGGCCCTGGACACCCTCGCCGAACGGCTCGCCGCGCACCTGGAGACACACGCCGGGGTACCGCTCGCGGACGTCGCCCGCACTCTGCGCGGCGGACGCCGGGAACTGGACCACCGGCGCGTCGTCCTCGCCCACGACACCACAAAGGCCGCGGCGGCCCTGCGTGCGGGCGGGCGGCGCGACACCGTGACGGCCCGCACCGGGCGCGTCGACGCGCCGGTCGCCTTCCTGCTCCCCGGCCAGGGCGGCCAACCGCCGTCCATGGCCATGGGGTTGTACGACGCCCACCCCGTCTTCCGCGCCGCGCTGGACGAGTGCGCGGACCACCTGCGGCCCGTCCTCGGCCGGGACCTGATCGCGCTGCTGCGTGACGGCGAGGAGGAACTGCGCGGCACCGAACTGCTCCAGCCCGCCGTCGTCGCCGTCGGCCATGCCCTCGCCCGCCTGTGGGAGCACTGGGGTGTCCGGCCGGCCGCGCTGCTCGGGCACAGCCTCGGCGAGTTCACCGCCGCCGCCCTGTCCGGCGTCTTCACCCTGCCCGACGCCCTGCGGCTGGCCGCCGTCCGCGGCCGCCTCATGGCGGACACCGCGCCCGGCGCGATGCTCGCCGTGCCGCTGGCCGAGTCCGCCGCGGCGGCGGAGGCCGCCGCCCACGGCCTCGACCTGGCGGCGGTCAACGGCCCGGAGGCGGCCGTGCTGTCCGGACCGGTCGAGGCCGTCGAACGCGCCGCCCGCGCCCTCACCGAGCGCGGACTGCGCCCCCTGCGGCTCCCGGCGGACCGGGCCTTCCACAGCCGGCTGTGCGACGAGGCGGCGGCCCGGTTCGCCGACGCGGTGGCGCAGACCGAGCGCGGCGCGCCCCGCGTCCCGTTCGTGTCCGGCGTGACCGGCGAGTGGATCACCGACGAGGAGGCCACCGACCCCGGCCACTGGGCCCGGCAGATGCGCGAGCCGGTCCGCTTCGACTGCGGCCTCGCCACCCTCACCGCCCTGGACGACGGGCTGGTGCTGGTGGAGAACGGCCCCGGCAGCGTCCTCACCGACCTGGTGCGCTCCGTGCGCACCGGCGGCGACACCCCGCGCATCGCCCCGGCGCCGCTGCCCACCCGCGGGCGGCGCGGCCCACAGGACGAGCCCGCGAGCGCCGTCCTGTCCCTGGCCGGGCTGTGGACGCGGGGCGCCGCCGTCACCTGGGAACCGGCCGGCGAGCCGGGCCGGGTGACCGGACTGCCCGGCTATCCGTTCGAACACCTCGACCATTGGATAGACCCCGGTACCTCCCCCGCCGGGGAACCGGCGGAACGGGAGCCGGCGGTACGGGAGCCGGCCGACGCCGTGCTCGCGGAGCTTCGCTGGCACCCCCTGGACACCGCCCCGGACGACGCGGAGCCGCTGCGCGGACGCCGCCTGACCTGGCTCGTCCTCATGGACCGCGCGGGCGCCGCCCAGCCCGCCGTGGACCTGCTGACCGCGCGCGGCCAGATCGTGACGGTGGTCACGCCCGGCACCGAGTACCGGCGCGTCCGCCGGGGCGTCTACGAACTCGACCCCCGCGACCCCGCCCAGTACACCAAGCTCATGGCGGACCTGCGCGCCCTCGTCCGCACCCCCACCGCCGTCCTCTACGCCTGGGGTCTGGACGCCGCGCACGGCGGCGAACCCGACGAGACCGCCTGCTACTTCGGGCTCGTCCGGCTGGCCCGCGCCATGTCCGAGGAGAGCGTCGTCAACGAGGTCCGCGTCGGCGTCGTCACCTCGGGCGCCTTCCGCACCACCGACGGCGAACGCCCCGACCCGGCCGCCGCGATGCTCAGCGGCCCGGTGCAGGTGCTGCCCGAGGAGTACGGCAACCTGCGCTGCGCCCAGATCGACCTGGCGCCCGACGCCGCGCTCGACACCGCCACGGCCGAGACCGTCCTCGGCGCCGTCCTGACCGCGCCGTCCCGGCTCCTCGCCCTGCGCGCCGGCACCCTGCTCACCCGCACCGTCACCACCGCGTCCCGCCCCGCCACGGCCGCCGCCGAGCGCCTCGCGGACGGCGCGACCTGGGTGGTCACCGGAGGTCTCGGCGGCATCGGCCGGACCCTCGCCGCGGAGCTGGCCCGCAGCCGGGGCGCCCGCCTCGCCCTGCTCGGCCGCACCGCCGCCGAGGAGGACGGCTTCCCGCGCGAGCTGCGCGCCGCGGGCACCGAGGTCATCGCCCTGCGCGCCGACGTCACCGACCCCGCCTCCCTCGGCGCGGCGCTGGACGAGGTCCGCGCCCGCTTCGGCCGCATCGACGGTGTCGTGCACGCCGCCGGCGTCCCCGGCGGCGGCTCGGTGGCGCTGCGGGAGGACGCCGACGCCCGCGCCGTCTTCGCTCCCAAGATCACCGGCATGCGCAACCTGCTCGCCGCGCTCCGCCCCGACGAGGCCCGCGTGCTGCTCGTCTGCTCCTCGCTCGCCACCCTCGTGCCCACCTACGGCCAGGCCGACTACGCCGCCGCCAACGCCTACCTCGCCGCCGCCGCGGAGGCCGAGGCGCAGGACGGCACCCGGCACGTCCTCGCCGTCGACTGGGACATGTGGCGCGAGGTCGGCATGGCCGCCGACGCCGAAGTCCCCGCCGACCTGCGGGCGTTGCAGGAACGGATGCTCGCCGGGGCACTCACCCCGCGCCAGGGCGCCCGCGCCTTCGCGGCACTCCTCGACGGAAGCGCCGGCCGCCATGTCGTGGCCCGCGCCTCGGCGGTCGTCACGGACGGGGCGCTGCGCCTCACCGAGGAGCCGGCCGCCGCCCGGCCCGCCGCCGTCGCCCTGCCCCGCCCGGACCTCGCCACCCCGTACGTCGCCCCGCGCACGCCCACCGAGGAACGCCTCGCCGCCATCTACGCCGAGATGCTCGGCCTGGACCGGGTCGGCGTGGACGACGACTTCCTCGATCTCGGCGGTCACTCGCTGCTCGCCGCGCAGGTCGTGGCCCGGCTGCGGGCCGAGTTCGACGTCGAGGTGCCCGCCCGCGCGTTCTTCGAGGGCGGCCGGGTGGCCGACCTCGCCGAGCTGATCGAGGACAGCATCCTCGCCGAACTGGAGAACCAGTGACGAAGCCGACCGGCCGGGAGCACCGACTCGCCCGGCTCACCCCCGAACAGCGGGCCGCCTTCGAGGCACGCACCCGCGGCCGCGCCACCGCCGCCCCGGCGGCCACGCCGTCCGACGACGGCCCCCGGACCGCCACGATCACCCCGGCCGCCGAGGGTCCCGTGCCCCTGTCCTTCGGGCAGGAACGACTCTGGTTCCTGGAGCAGTTGGCCCCCGGACTCGGAGTCCACAACGAGTACGTGGCGCTGCGGCTCACCGGCGCGCTCGACCTCGCGGCGCTCGACGCCGCCCTGACCGGGCTGGCCGACCGCCATGACGCGCTGCGCACCGTGGTCGAGGTGGCCGACGGGGTGCCGGTGCAGCGGGTGCTGGCGCCGGGACGCTCCGTTCTCGACGTCATCGAGGCCGACGACGGCGACGGCGGCGCCCTCTCCGTCGCCGAGCAGGAGGCCGCCCGGCCCTTCGACCTCGCCCAAGGGCCGCTGTTCCGCGCCGTGTTGATCCGCTCGGCGCCCGACCGTGCCCTGCTGCTCGTCGTCAACCACCACATGGTCGGCGACGCCTGGTCCCGCGCCGTCCTGGTGGACGAGCTGTGTTCCGGCTACCGCGCCCAACTGGAAGGGGACGGCGCCTCGCCCGCCCCGCTGCCCCTGCGATACGGGGACTGGGCCGCCTGGCAGCGCCGTGAACTCACCGACGAACATCTCGCGGAGCACCTCGCCTACTGGCGCGAGCGGCTGGCCGGTACGCCGCCGCTGCTCGACCTGGTCACCGACCGGCCGCGTCCCGCCGTACCCACCCACCGGGGCGGCCGCAGCCGGTTCACCCTGGACGCGGGGCTCACCGAGGCCGTGGAGACGGCCGCGCGGCAGGCCCGGGCAACCCCGTTCATGGTGACCCTCGCCGCCTGGCAGGCCGTGCTGATGCGGCACTCCGGACAGGAGGACGTCGTCGTCGGGGTGCCCACCGCGGGCCGGGACCGGCCCGAACTGGCAGGGCTCGCCGGGATGTTCGTCAACAGCCTGGTACTGCGCGCCGACCTGTCCGGCGACCCCACCTTCGAGGAGCTGCTCGCCCAGGTGCGCGAGGCGTCGCTCGGCGCCTTCGCCCATGCCGAGGTGCCCTTCGAACGGCTCGTGCGCGAGCTGAGCCCCGACCGGGCCCTCGGCCAAGCCCCGCTGTACCAGGTGCAGTTCGGCTACCGGAACGTACCGGAGCGTGCGCTGTCCCTGCCCGGTGTCCACGTCGAACCGGTCGAACTCGACAACGGCCTGTGCCGCGTCGACCTCAGCCTCGAACTGGCCCGCAGCGGCGAAGTCACCGAGGGAATCTGCGAGTTCAGCCGCGACCTGTTCGACGCCACGACCGCCGAGACCCTCACCGAGGCACTCGAACGCGTGCTGCGGCGCGCCACCGCCGACCCCCGGCTGCGGCTGTCCGAGCTCCTCGCCCTCACCCCCGCCGAACAGGCCCTCCTCGACGCGGCCGGGGACGGCGGACCCGTACCGGACGGTGCCGCGGACGTGCTCGCCGCGTTCACCGAGGCCGTGCGCAGCCACCCCGACGCCGAAGCGGTCGTCTCCGGCGCCACCACCCTCACCTTCCGCGCCCTGCACGAGCGCGCCCGGCTCATCGCCGCCCGCCTGCACACCGCGGGCGTCCGCCCCGGCGACCGGGTCGGCATCGGCCTGCGGCGCTGCGCCGACCTGCCGGCCGCGCTGCTGGCCGTGCTCATGACCGGCGGCGCCTATGTGCCGCTCGACCCCGACTACCCGGCGGAGCGGCTGCGGTACGTGTGCGGGGACGCCACCCCCACCGCCGTGCTCGTGCACACCCCGACCCGCGCCACCTTCGCCTCGGACATCGTGCCCGACGGGGTTCCGCTGGTGGACGCGGACGCGGACATCGACGCGGAGGAGCGGGACACCGTGCCCGCGGTCGACCTCCCGGCGGCCGACCCCGAGGCTCCCGCGTACGTCATCCACACCTCCGGCTCCACGGGCAGGCCCAAGGGCGTCGTGGTCCTGCACCGCAACCTCACGGCGTTCCTCGCCGCGATGGACAAGGCGGTGGGGACCGCCGGCGGGCCGGTGACCTGGCTCGCGGTGACGAGCGTCTCCTTCGACATCTCCGTCCTCGAACTGCTGTGGACCGCCAGCCGCGGACACCGGGTGGTGATCGGCCCCGACAAGGACACAGCCGTTCCGGCCGCCGTGGAGACCGCTCCGGCCGCCACCGCGACGCGTCCGGTCGGCGCCGAACCCGCCCAGGCCGCCCCCGAGTTCAGTTTCTTCTACTTCGCCAGCGACACGGGCCACACCCTCCCCGGGCCCGACCAGTACCGGCTCCTCATGGACGGCGCCCGGTTCGCCGACGAGCACGGGTTCAGCGCCGTGTGGCTGCCGGAGCGGCACTTCCACGCCTTCGGCGGCCCGTTCCCCGCGCCCTCCGTGCTGGCCGCGGCGGTGGCCACCGCCACCCGCCACATCGGCATCCGCGCCGGCAGCGTCGTCCTGCCCCTGCACCACCCCGTCCGGGTGGCGGAGGAGTGGGCCGTGGTCGACAACCTCTCCGGCGGCCGGGTGGGCCTGTCCTTCGCGTCCGGCTGGCACATGGACGACTTCGTCCTCGCCAAGGACGCCTACGACGACCGCCGGCGCCGCACCGTCGAGGGACTGGACACGGTGCGCCGGCTGTGGCGCGGCGAGCGCGTGCCCTTCGAGGGGCCCGGCGGCCGCACCGTGGAGGTCGGCGTCCTGCCCCGCCCGGTCCAGGGCGAACTGCCCGTCTGGCTCACCTCGTCGGGCAGCCCGGAGACCTGCCGCCGGGCGGGCGAGGCGGGCGTACGGCTGCTGACCCATCTGCTCGGCCAGAGCGTCGAGGACCTCGCCGAGCGCATCGCCGTCTACCGCGATGCCTGGCACCGCGCGGGCCACCCGGGCGAACCGCACGTCACGCTCATGCTGCACACCTTCCTGGGCGCCGACGCAGAGGAGGTGCGGGCCCACGCCTGGGAGCCGTTCCGCGAGTACCTGCGGTCCTCCGTCGGCCTGATCGAGAACATGGCCCGCGCCCTCGGCGTCGACATCGGCGCCGACGACTTCACGGCCGACGACCAGGAGGCCCTGCTCGACCACGCCTGCGCCCGCTACCTCGCCGACAGCTCCCTCATCGGCACCGTCGAGGACCGGCTGCCGCTCGTCCGGCGCCTGACCGAGGCGGGCGTGGACGAACTCGCCTGCCTGGTCGACTTCGGCGTCGACGCGGACGCCGCCGCGGCGGCCTGGCCCGCGCTGGCGGAACTGAGGTCCCGCGCCGCCACGGAGCCCGGCACCCCGGCGGATGCGGACCCCTCCAGGGCGGCCACGGGCCTCACCGCCCTGATCCGCGCGCACGGCGTGACCCACCTCCAGTGCACGCCCTCCCAGGCCCGGACCCTCCTCGACGAGGAGGACACCGCCGCCCTCGGCACCCTGCGCGAACTGCTCCTCGGCGGCGAACCCCTCGACGCCGACCTCGTGCGCGCCCTCGCCGGGCACCTGCGCGGCACGCTCCGCAACATGTACGGGCCGACCGAGACCACGGTGTGGTCCACCACCGACACCGTCGACCCGGCCGAGGGCACCGTCACCATCGGCCGGCCCATCGCCGGCACCACCGTCCGCGTCCTGGACCCGCACGGACGCCGCGTCCCCCGCGGCGTCCCCGGCGAACTGCACATCAGCGGCGCCGGGGTGAGCGCCGGCTACCTCGGCCGGCCCGAACTGACCGCCGAACGCTTCGTCACCGCGGACGGAGGCGAACTCCTCTACCGCACCGGCGACATCGTGCGGGTCCGCCCCGACGGCAGGCTCCAGTACCTCTCCCGCAACGACAACCAGCTCAAGATCCGGGGCTTCCGCATCGAGGCCGGGGAGGTCGAGGCCGCGCTCACCGCGCTGCCGTCCGTGCGCCAGTGCGTCGTCACCGCCCATGCGCCGGGCACCTCCCGGGCCGCGCTCGCCGCCTACGTCGTACCCGCCGAACCCGGACAGCCGCCTGTGCCCGCCGAGTTGCGCGCCGAACTGGCCCGCCGTCTGCCCGGGTTCCTCGTCCCCTCGCACTACGTGCTGCTCGACGCGCTGCCGCTGACCGGCAACGGCAAGATCGACCGCGGCGCACTGCCCGCACCCGGCCCGCTCGGACGCGCGGACGGCGCCGACTTCACGGCCCCCGCCACGCCCACCGAGGAAGCGATCGCACAGGTGTGGCGCGAGGCGCTGGACGCCGAACGCGTGGGCGTGCACGACGACTTCTTCGAGCTGGGCGGCCACTCGCTGCTCGCCACCCAGGTCGTCGCCGGCATCCGCCGCGCCCTCGGGGTCCGGCTGCCGCTGCGCACCCTCTTCGAGGCACCCACCGTCGCGGCCCTCGCCCGCGCCGTGGACGGCACCGTTGCCGCCGGCGCCGTGCGGCAGGACACCGGGGCCTCGGCCGGGCTCCGCCCCGATCCCGGGCACCGCCACGACCCGTTCCCGCTCACCGAGGTGCAGCGCGCCTACTGGATCGGCCGCAGCGGCGCCGTCGGCGGCGACGTCTCCTGCCATCTCTATGTCGAACTCGACATCGACGACGTCGACTTGAACCGCCTGGAGACCTCCTGGCAGTCGCTCGTCCGGCGCCACGACGCGCTGCGCATCGTGGTGGACGAGGACGGCGAACAGCGCGTCCTCGCGGACGTCCCCGCCTACCGGATCGACGCCGAGGACCTGCGCGACCTGGCCGCGGCCGAACGGGAACGGCGCCTGGCGGCGACCCGCCAGGCCATGTCCCACCAGGTGCTGCCCTCCGACACCTGGCCCCTGTTCGACATCCGCGCCAGCCGCACCACCGGCAGCGCCGTCCGCCTGCACCTCGGCATCGACACCCTGATCGCCGACGGCGGCAGCGTGCAGATCCTGCTGCGCGAACTCCTCTCCGTCTACCGGGGCGAACTCGACCCGCAGCCACTGGAGTTGTCGTTCCGGGACTACGTCGTCGCCGAGCGCGCCCGCCGCGAGGGACCGGAACGCGAACGCGACCTCGCCTACTGGCGCGACCGCCTCGACACCCTGCCGCCCGCACCGCCGCTGCCGCTGGCCCAGCGCCCCGACCAGCTCACCGAGACCCGCTTCCGGCGCCGCGAGGCCCACCTCGACGCCGGCCTGTGGGCCCGGCTGAAGGAACGGGCCGCCGCGGCCCGCATCACCCCGTCCGCGCTCGCCCTGGCCGCCTACGCCACCGTCCTCGGCGCCTGGTCCGGCACCGACCGCTTCACCCTCAACCTCACCCTCTTCAACCGCGTCGGCGACCACTCCGAACTCGCCTCGCTCGTCGGCGACTTCACGGCGCTGACCATGCTGGAGATCGACGGCGCCACCGCGGACGCGTTCGAGGCACGGGCCCGCCGCATCCAGGACCGGCTCTGGAACGACCTCGACCACCAACTCGTCAGCGGCGTATGGGTCGCCGGTGAACTCGCCCGCCGCCGCGGCGTGGCCGAGGCCGTCATGCCCGTCGTCTTCACCAGCGAACTCGGCGCAGCCGACGCCGGCGCGACACCCCCGGCCGGGCTCGGCGCGCGGGTCGCCTACACCATCACCCAGACGCCCCAGGTCTGGCTCGACCACCAGATCGCCGAGGACGGCGGCCGGCTCCGGCTCACCTGGGACGCCGTGGAGGCGCTCTTCGCGCCCGGCACGCTCGACGACATGTTCGACGCGTACACGGCCCTGCTCACCGCGCTCGCGCAGGAGCCCGTCGCCTGGTCCGACCCGCACCGCGAGATCCTGCCGCCGAAGCAGGCCGCCCGCTACGCCGCGCTCAACGCCACCGACGGCCCGCTCCCGGCCGGACTGCTGCACGAGCCGTTCCTGGAGCGCGCCCGGCGCACCCCGGACAGCACCGCCGTCGTCTCCGCCACCGGCACCGTCACCTACGGCGAACTGGACCGGGCCTCCCTGGCTGTCGCCCGCACCCTGTGCGAGAAGGGCGTCCGGGGCGGCGAACTCGTCGGAGTCCTCGCCCACCGGGGCTGGGAACAGGTCGCCTCCGCCCTCGGCGTGCTGCGCGCCGGCGCCGCCTACCTGCCGCTCGACAGCGGACTGCCGCCCGCCCGGGTGGCCCGCTCCCTCGAACACGCCGGGGCGGTCGCCCTGCTCGTGCCGGAGGCCGCGCCCGCCGAGCACGCGGCCCCCGAGGGCGTCGCCGTGCTGCGGTTCGCCGAGGCCGTCGCCCACGGCACCGCCCTCGGCGCGCAGCACGACCCGCGCCCCGCCACCGCCCCCGGCGACCTGGCGTACGTCATCTACACCTCCGGCTCCACCGGCGACCCCAAGGGCGTGATGACCGATCACCGGGGCGCCCTCAACACCGTCATCGACATCAACGAACGCTTCGAAGTCCACGCCAAGGACCGGGTGTTCGCCCTCTCCTCGCTCGGCTTCGACCTGTCCGTGTACGACATCTTCGGCACCCTCGCGGCAGGCGCCGCGCTCGTCCTGCCCGGCCCGGGAGAGGAACGCGACCCGGTCCGCTGGGCCCGGCTCCTCGCCGACCACGGGGTCACCGTGTGGAACTCCGTGCCGGCCCTGATGGAGATCCTGCTCGTGCACGCCGCCGGCAACCCGGCCGTCGACGTGAGCGGACTGCGCCTGGTCATGCTCAGCGGCGACTGGATCCCCGTCAGCCTGCCCGACCGCATCCGCGCGATCGCCCCCAAGGCCGACGTGATCAGCCTCGGCGGCGCCACGGAGGCGTCGATCTGGTCGGTGCTGCACCCGATCGGCACCGTCGACCCGGAGCGGCCGAGCATCCCGTACGGCCGCCCCATGCGCAACCAGCGCATGTACGTCCTCGACGACGCCCTCCGGCTGCGCCCCACCGGCGTGCCCGGCGCCCTGTTCATCGGGGGAGCGGGCCTCGCCGTCGGCTACCGCAACGCACCCGACCTCACCGACCGCGCCTTCCCCGTCCACCCCGGCACCGGCGAACGCCTCTACCGCACCGGCGACCTGGCCCGCCTCATGCCGGACGGCGACCTGGAGTTCCTCGGCCGCGCCGACTCCCAGGTCAAGGTGCGCGGCATGCGCATCGAACTGGGCGAGATCGAGGCGACGTTGCTCCGCGCGGAGGGCGTGCGCGCGGCGGCCGCCCTGGTCGAGGGCTCGGGGATGACCGCGCAGTTGACGGCGTACGTGGTGCGGGACGCGGCCTCCGGCCGGGCGGACACGGCCCCGGCCACGTCACATCCGGCAGCCATGGGAACGGCGGCCCCCGCCGCCCTCGACGCCACGCGGGTGCGCCGGCTGGAGACCCGGCTGCGCCAGCCCGGCCGCCGCACGGATCTCGTCGGCCGAGAGATCGTCCCCATCGCCCTGCCCGCCGACAGCGGACAGCTGCGCGCCACGTCCGCGGCGTGGAGCGCCGCGACCGGCTTCGGCACGGGGGCGGTCACCGCCGCCGACCTGTACGCGCTGCTCACCGTGCTCGCCCGGCAGGACGACGACGGCGTCCCCCGTTACGCCTACGGCTCGGCCGGGGGCCTCTACCCCGTCCAGACGTACGTCGCGGTCGCGCCGGGTGGTATCGACGACATCCCCGCCGGCACCTACTACCTCGACCCGGCCGGCCCCGCCCTGGTCGCGCTGGACGGTCCCGACGGCGCCGGACGCGCCCTGGAGCCGCTGCTGTTCGACGAGTCCAACCGGGCCCTGGCGGGCGCGGCGGGCTTCGCCGTCCACCTCGTGGCCCGGAACGCGGCCGTGACCCCGGTCTACGGCGAACTCGCGGGGAAGTTCGGGCTGTTGGAGGCCGGAGCCATGGCCCAACTGCTGCGGCAGCGCGCCGGCGCCTGCCGGATCGGCCTGTGCCCGATCGGGGACGTGTACCCCGAGCCGCTGCACGAGGCGCTGCGCCTGGAGGACGACCAGACGGTGCTGCACACCCTCCTGGGCGGCCCCCTCGCGGGCACGGTCACCGACGCCGGTCCGACGCCGTGGGAGGAGACGCTGCGCGCCGGACTGGCCCGGCAGCTCCCCGCCTACATGGTCCCCCGGCACATCCGGGTCGCCGACGCGTTGCCGCTGTCGGCCAACGGCAAGGTGGACCGCAAGGCGCTGGCCCGCCTGGGCGAGCCCGCCCAGGCCGCCCCGGTGACGGCCGCCGCCCCGGTGACGGCCCCTGACCCCGGGCCGGTCGCGGCTTCTGTGCCCGCCGCGCCCGCCCCGTCCGGGTCCGCCGTGGAACGGCTCACCGCCCTCTGGCGGGAGGTGATGGACGGCCGGGAACTCGCCCTCGACACGAACTTCTTCGACGCGGGCGCCACCTCCCTCCACCTCGTGCGGGTCCAGCGACGGATCACCGAGGAGTTCGGCACCGAACTGTCCGTCGTGGACATGTTCGACCGCCCGACGCTGCGACGCCTCGCCGAGCTGCTCGACGGCACCGCCCCCGCCCCGGCCGCTCCCGCCCCGGCCGCCCCCGTCACCCCGGCCACTGCCGTCACCCCGGCCGCGGCCCCCGAGCCCGGGGACGCGCCGTCCCAGGGCACGGCAGCGGCCGCGGACCGGCGCAGGCACCACGAGCGGCGGCGCGCCGTGCGCCGCTCCGGCGGCCCCGGAGCCCCGTCCGCCGACTGAGGCCACCGCGCGGGCGGGACGGCGTACCGCCCGCCCGCGCGGACCTCGACCCGCGGCCCGCATCGCCGTGCCCCGCGGCCTGTACCGCCCCGATAGGAGAAAGACTTCGATGACCAGTCAGGACACCGGGTACGGTCCCGACGCCTCGGCGGACCTGCCGGACGCGATCGCCGTGACCGGGCTCGCCTGCCGGTTCCCCGGCGCGCCCGACGCCACGGCCTTCTGGGACAACCTGCTGGCCGGCCGCGACAGCATCACCTTCCGCGACCACGACGAGCTGGCCGCCCTCGGCGTGAGCGCCGAACGCCTCGCGGACCCCCGGTTCGTGCCCGCCGGGGGAGTGCTGGAGGGCATCGACGAGTTCGACGCCGAGTACTTCGGCATCACTCCCGCCGACGCCGCGCTGATGGACCCCCAGCAGCGGCTGTTCCTCCAGTGCGCCGTGACCGCGCTGGAGGACGCCGGGCAGCGCACCCGCAACATGGCGGGCGACGTGGCGGTCTACGCGTCGGCCGGCTTCAACTCGTACCTGACCCACCATCTGCTGCCGCACGCCGCGCAGCTCGGCCACCGCGCCGACGTGCAGTGGCTGGCCGGGGGCGACAAGGACTACCTGGCCACGCAGACCTCGTACCGGCTCGGTCTGACCGGTCCGAGCCTCAGCGTGCAGACCGCCTGCTCCTCCGCGCTGGTGGCGGTCCATCTCGCCGCGGAGGCGCTGCTCAGCGGCGAGTGCGACCTCGCCCTCGCGGGAGCGGTGTCCGCGGGCGTCGCCCAGGGGCTCGGCTATCTGCACACCGAGGGCGGCATCCTGTCGGCGGACGGCCACTGCCGCCCCTTCGACGCCGCCGCGACCGGCACGGTCTTCGGCAGCGGCGTCGGCGTCGTCGTCCTCAAGCGGCTCGCGGACGCCGTGCGCGACGGCGACACGGTACGGGCCGTACTGCTCGGCTCCGCGCTCAACAACGACGGCGACCGCAAGGTTGGCTTCACCGCGCCCGGCCTGGACGGGCAGGTCCGGGTCATCACCGCGGCGCAGGCCGTCGCCGGGGTGGAACCCGCCGACATCTCCTGCGTCGAGGCGCACGGCACCGGCACGGCCCTGGGCGACCGCATCGAACTCGCCGCACTGAACCGGGTGTTCGCCAACGCCCCGGACGACCGCCGCGTCCTCGGCGCGGTCAAGTCCAACGTCGGCCACCTGGACACCTGCGCGGGGATGGCCGCACTCGTCAAGACGGTGCTCGCCCTCCACCACCGCACGCTGCTGCCCACCGCGCACTTCGAGAAGCCGAGCCAGGACCTGGACCCGCGACGCTTCCGCGTCCTCACCGAACCCGAACCCTGGCCCGGTGCGGACGGCACCCGCACCGCGGGCGTCAGCTCCTTCGGCATCGGCGGTACGAACGCCCACGTGATCCTCCAGGACGCCCCGCCGGCCGCCCGCCCCGCCCCGCGCGCCGACCGTACGGGCACCTGGCAGGTGCTGCCCCTGTCCGCCCGCGCCCCCGAGGCCCTGGACCGCCTCACCGACCGCTTCCGGGAGACACTGGCCGGCTCCGGCGCCCCCGACCTGGCCGACGCCGCCCACACCGTGCAGACGGGCCGCGAGCCGCACCCGTGGCGCCGGGCTCTCGTGGTCGGGGCCGGTTCCGCGGCGCCGAGTACGACGGACGCGCTCGGCGCCGACCGGTCCGGCGCGCCCGTACGCGCGGCGGACACCTTCCCCGGGGTGGCCCTGCTCTACCCCGGCCAGGGGGCCGGAAGCCCCGGCATGGCCGCCGAACCGTACGCCCACGAACCGGTCTTCCGCGCGGCCCTCGACCGCTGCCTGGACGCCCTGCGGCCCTGGACCGACGCCCCGCTGCGCGAGATCCTGCTGGACCCCGCGCACCCCGGCGGCCTCGAACGCACCGAGGTGGCCCAGCCCGCCCTGTTCGCCGTCGGGCACGCGCTGACCGAGTGGTGGACTGCGCTGGGCCTGCGCCCCGCCGTACTGGCCGGGCACAGCGTCGGCGAACTCGCCGCGGCCTGCGCCGCGGGGGTGTTCACCCTGCCGGACGCGGCCCGGCTGGTGGCCCGGCGCGGCGCGCTGATGGCCACGATGCCCGAGGGCGCCATGCTCGCCATACCGCTGCCCGAGGCCGAACTGCGCGCCCTCCTCGCCGACGCGGACTGGGAGCGGTACGGGACGGCCGCGCCCGAGATCTCCGCCGTCAACGCGCCCGACCGCTGTACGGCGGCCGGTGACCCCGCGGCGATCGCCCGCCTCGCCGGCCTGCTCGCCGACGCGGGCGTGCCGGCCCGTCCCCTGTCCGTGCGGCACGCGTTCCACACCCGCCACGCCGACGGCCTGCCGGACGACTTCGCCGCGCTGGTCGCCGCCACGCCGACGCGGCCGCCCGTCGTCCCCCTCGTCTCCTCCCTGTACGGGCGGCCCCTCAGCGCCGAAGAGGCGATGTCGCCGGGCTACTGGGCGCGGCAGCTACGCGAACCGGTCCGCTTCGCCGACGCCCTGCGCGCCCTGCCCGACGGCGCCGTCCTGCTGGAGGCCGGACCCGGCACCGCGCTCACCGGCTTCGCCCGCCGCACGCTCGGCACCGGCCGCACCGCCCTCCCGGGCCTCGGCCGCCCCGGCGTCGAGCCCCCGGCCCGCCTCACCACCGTGGCCCGGCTGTGGGAGCACGGAGCCGGCCTCGACTGGTCGGCGCTGGGGGAGCGGACCGGCCGCCGCCGGGTCCCCCTGCCGACGTACCCGTTCGCCCGGACCCGCCACTGGTTCGAACCGGCCGCCGCCTCCGCCCCGGCCCCGCTCGCCCCCTCCGCCCCGGCTCCCGTCCAGCCGGACCCCGCGCCCGCCACCGGCGCCCCGCTCGACGACTGGCTCCACGTCCTCACCTGGTCGCCCACCCTGCCGCCGGCCCCGACCGCCGTACCCGGCACGGTCCTCCTCCTCGCCGACCGCTCCGGCCTCGCCGACGAGGTCGCCGCCCGCCTCACCCGCGACGGCGCGCGCGTCCACCGGGTGAATTCCGGAGACCCGGGGTGCGGTCTGGCGGCCGACGGCGACGGCCACCGCATCGACCCCGACGACCCCGAGTCCTTCCCCGCCCTGGCCGCCGCGCTCGCGGCCACCGGCGCCGCGCCCGACGCCGTCCTCTCCTGCTGGGCCCTGGACGACCTCCCCGTCGACCAGGCGAGCCCCGACGACATGGCACGGTCCGCGCTGCGGGCCGTGACCGTCCCCGCCGCGCTGTGCCGGGCCCTCGGCGACCGGTTCCCGGACCGCCCGCCGCGCCTGCTCCTGGTCAGCGAGGAGGCCCTCGCCGTGGGCGGGCAACGCCCCCGCACCCCCCAGGCCGCCGCGGCCACCGGCCCCGCCCGCGTCCTGCCCCGCGAAGTGCCCGGCTGCGCGGTGCGCGTCCTGGACCTCGGCCACTTCCCCCGCTCGGGTCCCGGCCTCACCCGCGCGGCCGAAGCCGTGGCCGCCGAACTGTCCGCGCTCGGCGGCGTCGACCCCGATCCGTCGGCCCCCGTCATCGCCCTGCGCGGACGCTCCCGGCTGGCCCCCGAACCGTCCCGCCCCGTCCTCGCCCCCCGGGACGAGCCCTCGGCGCACCTGCCCACCGGCACCTGGCTGATCACCGGTGGTCTGGGCGGGATCGGCGCCGCCGTCGCCGACCGGCTGGCCGAGCCGGGCCGCACCCTCGTCCTGCTGACCCGCCGCCCGGTGCCGGACGGACCGGCCTGGCGGGTGATCCGCCCCGGGAGCGCCGCCCCCGCGGCGGAAGGTCCGCCCGCCCTCGCCGCGTTCCTGACCCGGCTCGCCGGACAGGGCGCCGAGGTCTGCGTCGTCCAGTGCGACGTCTGCGACGAGGCGGGCCTCGCCACCGCCCTGGACGAGGTCCGCGCGCGGTACGGCCGTATCGCCGCGGTCGTGCACGCCGCCGGAGTCCCGGGCGGCAACGTCATGGCCCTGCGCGCCCCCGAGGACATCGCCCGCGTCCTGGAACCGAAGGTCCGCGGCACCGTGCTGCTGCACCGGCTGACCGAACCGGACCACCCCGTCATGGTGCTGTGCTCCTCGGTCCTCGCCGTCGCCGGCGCCCCCGGCCAGGGTGACTACGCCGCGGCCAACGCCTTCCTCGACAGTTACGCGCACACCACCGACACGGCCGTCTCGATCGGCTGGGACCGGTGGTCCGAGACGGGAATGGCGGTGCGCCACACGACCCTCGGCTGGCCGGCCGGCGAGGGCGAACCGCTGGACCATCCGCTGTTCGCGGCCCGCCGCGTGACGTCCGACGGCTGGCACGAACTCCTGCTGCGCAACGGCCCCCAGACCTCCTGGCCGGCCGAGGAACACCGCCTGTCCGGCGAACCGGTGCTGCCCGGAACGGCCCTCCTCGACCTGGCCGTCGCCGCCCACCGCCTCCTGCCGGACACCGGGACCGCCCGTCACCAACCGGTCGTGCTCGACGCGGTGTTCACCAGCCCCCTGCACATGCCCGCGGAACACGTCGTCGTACGGCTGCGCCCCCGCCCGGGAAGCGGTCACGACTGGGAGGTATGGTCCTCCGCCGCGCCCACCCGGCCCCACGCGCAGGGCCGCATCCGGCACGAGGACACCCCCCGCCCCGGGCGCCTCGACCTCACACCCCTCCTCCCGGCCGACGCCCCCGGCACCGAGCCGCCGGCGCGCGCGTCCGGGGGCCTCCTGGAGACGGGACCCCGCTGGGCGTGCGTGGCACGTGCCGTACCCGGCGGCCAGGAGGACGAGCGGCACCTGCTGCTGACCCTGCGCCTGCCCGAGCGCTACCACGAGGACACCGAGGCGCACCCGCTGCACCCGGCACTGCTGGACGCGGCGACCGGTGCCGTCGCCCAGGCAACCGGACGCCATCTCCCGGTCGCCTACCATAAGTTGACGCTCCATCAGGACATCGGGGCGCTGACGCACGCGCGGATCGTGCTGCGCTCGGGTGACCCGGCCGCCGAGGCCGACACCCTCGTGGCCGACGTCACGCTGACCGACCCGGACGGTCAACCCACCGTGACCGTCGAGGGGTTCGTCCTGCGCCCCGCCGCCTCCGCCCCGGAGCCCGCCCCCGCCGCCCGGCCCGCCGCCGAGGACCCCGGAGCGGGCATCCCCACCGGCGAGGGTCTGCGCGCCCTGGAACGCGTCCTGGAAAACCCGCACTTGGCGCATGTCCTGGTCACCCCCAGGGCCAACCGGCCCCAGCCCGCCGCCCCGACGCGCCCCGCCCCCTCGCACGAAGGCGGCAACGGGCTGAGCACGGACGACATCCCCGCCCGGATCGCCGGCATCTGGGCCCACATGCTCGGCCTGCCCGCCGTCACCGCCGGGGACAACCTGTTCGAGCTGGGCGCCGACTCGCTCACCATCGTGCAGATCGCCGACGAGATGGGCCGCGCCGGCCTGCCGGTCTCACCCGGCGACATCTTCACCCACCCCACCCCCGGCGCCCTCGCCGCCCGGCTCGCGGCGACCGAACCGTCCCCGCCCGCCGAACCCGCCCAGTCCGCCGTACCCGCCCGGTCCGACGCGCCCGCAGCCACCCCCGCCCACGACCCAGCCCCCAACTCCAACCCCAACCCCGACCCGGATCCCTTCCCGGACGCGGACCTCAGCACCGAGGACCTGGCCCAGGTCATGAACCTGTTCCGGTCCGGAGAGGACACCCAGTGAACGACATCGAGGACATCTACCCCCTCTCGCCGGCCCAGGAAGGGATGCTCTTCCACACCACCACCTCCCCGGACCAGGCCCTCTACGTCGAGACCACGACGTTCCGCCTCCTCGGCCCGCTCGACCTCGACGCCCTGACGGCGGCCTGGCGCTCCGCGGTCGCCCGGCACCCCGTGCTGCGCACCGCCTTCGTCCACGAACGCATCAGCGCCCCCCGCCAGGTCGTCCTGCCGGGCGCGGACGTCCGCATCGACGTCCACGACCTCACGGACCTGGACGGCGCGGCCCGCGACCGGGCCGTGGACGAGGAGATCGCCCGCCGCCGCGCCGAGCCGTTCGACCTCACCCGGGCGCCGTTGATGCGGCTGCTCGCCCTGCGGCTGGGCTCCGACGAGCACCTGATGGTGTGGACCTACCACCACATGATCCTCGACGGCTGGTCGGCCGCCCTGCTGCTCGCGGACGTCACCGCCCGCCTCGCCCGCCCCGACGCCGCCAGCCCGCCCCCGCCGCCCGCCTTCCGGGAGTACATCGCCTGGCTGCGCCGCCAGGACCCCGCACGGGACCGCGCGTTCTGGACCGCCTACCTGGACGGCTACACCGAACCGGCCGTGTTCACCCTGCCGCGCGTGCGGCCCGGAGCGAAGCCGTCCGGCGAGTTCCGCACCGTCCGCGCCACCCTGCCCGCCGCGCTCGCGGGGAGGCTGCGCGCCCTCGCCGCCGCCCGCTCCACCACCCTCGGCAGCCTGGTCGAGGCCGCCTGGGCCGGCACGGTCGCCCGCTACTGCGGCCGCGACGACGTGGTGTTCGGCGTCACCGTCGCGGGCCGCCCCCCGCTGCCGGGGGCCGACGCCATGATCGGCATGTTCATCAACACCGTGCCCGTACGCGCCCGCGTCGACCAGGACCTGCCCGCCGAGGAGTGGCTGACCCGCTACGCGGCCTCCCGTCACCCCGTCCTCGAACACCAGCACACGCCGCTGACCGACGTGCAGCGCTGGGCGGGAACGGCGCGCGGCGCGCAACTCTTCGACACCGTCGTCGTGTTCGAGAACTACCCGGACGCCTCCGAGGCCGTCCTCGCCGACGGCGCGCTGCGCACCACCGACGTCCGCTACGAGACCCGTACCAACTACCGCGCCACCCTCGTGGTCCGCGCCGCGGGCGACCTGCACGTCCAACTGATCGTGGACTCGGCCGTGTTCGACGAGGACGAGGCACGGGGCGTGCTCCGCCAGTTCACCGCCGTACTGGAACGCCTCGCCGACCGCCCCGGCCGGCCCGTCCGGGAACTCCTCGCCGTGCCCGAGGAGACGCGTGCCCTGCTCCTCGACCGCTGGAACGGCGCGGACGTCGACCGCACCCCGCCGCGCGCCCTGCTCGCGGACCTCATCGCCGAGGCGGTCCGCACCCGTCCCGGCCACCCCGCCGTCGTCGGCGCCGACGCCACCTACAGTTACCGCCAACTGGACGAGCGTGCGACGGCGTTGGCGCTCCGGCTGACCGAGCACCAGGTGGGCCCCGGTGACCGGGTGGCCGTCTGCCTGAGCCGCGGCGCCGACCTCGTCACCGCCCTGCTGGCGATCGCCCGGGCCGGCGCCGCGTTCGTCCCCCTCGACCCCGCGCACCCGGCCGACCGGATCGCCTACGTCCTCGCCGACGCGGCCCCCGCGGTGCTGCTCACCGACGCCACGGCGGCCCTGCGCCCCGACGGCTGGGACGGCACCGTCCTCGACCTCTCGAACGAGCCCCTCGCGCCCGCCGACCCGGCGGCCGCCGCCGCGCTGCCCGGCTGCGCACCGGACCGGCTCGCCTACGTCATCCACACCTCCGGCTCCACCGGCCGCCCCAAGGGCGTCGCCGTGAGCCACCGCGCGCTCGCCAACCTGGTGGACAGCCTGGCCCTGCGCCACCCCGGACTCACCGCCGACGACCGGTTCCTGGCCCTGACCACCCTCACCTTCGACACCTCCCTGGCCGAACTCCTCGTACCGCTCGCCGTCGGGGCCACCGTCCACATCGGCGGCGGCACCCTCGGACTCAGCGGTCGCGACGTGGACGCCTACCTCACCCGGCACGGCATCACCGCCCTCCAGGCCACCCCCTCCCGCTACCGGGCCCTGCTCGACTCCGGCTGGCAGGGCCACGGCAGGCCCCGGCTGTACAGCTGCGGGGAGGCGTTCCCGCCCGACCTGGCCGAACCGCTGGCCAAGCGCGGCCAGTCGGTGTGGAACATGTACGGCCCGACCGAGACCACCGTCTACTCCAGCGTCGAGGAGATCCACGCCGAGACCACCCGGGTCACCGTCGGCCGGCCCCTGTCCAACACCACCCTGCGCGTCCTGGACCGCGACGGCGCGCTGGTCCCCGTCGGCTGCGTCGGCGAACTGTGCATCGGCGGCGACGGCGTCGCCGAGGGCTACTGGAACCTCCCCGACCTCACCGCCGAACGGTTCGTCACCGACCCCTACGCCCCCGGCTCCCGGATGTTCCGCACCGGCGACCACGCCCGGGTGCTGCCGGACGGCCGCGTCGAGGTCCTCGGCCGCATCGACCGCCAGCTCAAGCTCCGCGGCTACCGCATCGAGCCCGGCGAGATCGAACAGGTGCTCCTCGACATGCCCGGCATCGCGGCCGCCGTCGTCGCCGCCCGCGACGACCGCCTCGTCGCCTGGACCGTACCCGCGGAAGTCGGGGCGCCGGTCACCCCGGAACGGCTGCGCGAACGGCTGCGGCTGCGGCTGCCCTCGTACATGATCCCCGAAGTCCTCGTCACCCTGGACGAACTGCCCCTGACCCCCGCGGGCAAGACCGACCTCCTCGCGCTCACCGTCCCCGCCGACGAGCCCGCCCCGATCGCCCGCCCGGACGCCGAGGTCACCCCGCACGACCTGGAGGAACTGGTCGCCCGCCTCTTCCGGGAGGCGCTCGCCCTGCCCGAGGTCGGGCCCGACGACGACTTCTTCGACCTGGGCGGCGACTCGCTGCGCGCCATGCGCCTGGCCGCGCGCATCCAGTCCGAACTGGGCACCGACTTCGACGTCGAGGTGCTCTTCGACTACTCCACGGTGCGCGAACTCGCGGCCGGCATCGCCCGGATCACGGCCGCCGAGAACTGACCCAGAAAGGTGCCCCACACCATGGAAACGCCCCCCGACGCCGCCCACCGCCTCGACACCGCCCTGCTCGCCCGCTGGGCCGCCCACCCCACGCACCAGGCCGTCGTGGACGGCGGCGACGTCCTCCTCGCCGGCGAGGTCCGCGACCGCGCCGTACACACCGCCACCCTGCTGCGCGCACACGGGGTCCGGCCCGGTGACCGGGTGGCCGTCCTGCTGGAGCGCTCGGCGGACTTCGTCATCGCGGTCACCGCCGTGGTCCTCGCCGGCGGCGCCCACGTGGCCATCGACACCGCCAACCCGCGCGAGCGCGTCCAGTTCCTGCTGGACGACAGCGAGCCCCGGCTGCTCCTGACGTCCGCCGCGCTCCGCGCCACCCTGCCCGACGACCTCGGCACCCCCGTTTTGACCGTGGAGGAGTGCGCCGGAGCACCGGTGGAGGCCGGGGACTTCACGCCCGCGCCGGACCTCGCCGACAGCCCCGCGGTGATCATCTACACCTCCGGCTCGACCGGCCGCCCCAAGGGCTCGCTGCTCAGCCACCGCGGTGTCAGCGCCCGGCTGCGCTCCCTGCAGAACAGCCACCCGATCGACGACACCGACCGGGTCCTGCACCACACCGCCTGCACGTTCGACATGTTCCTCGTGGAGGTGTACTGGCCCCTCCTGCACGGCGCCGCCATCGTCGTCGCGGCCCCCGGCCGCCAGCGCGACCCCGACCACCTGGCCCGGCTCATCCGCGACCACCGCGTCACCACCGTGTGGTGGGTCGTCTCCCTGCTGGAACTGTTCCTGCTGGCCCTGCGCCCCGGCGAACGCGTCGACGGCCTGCGCCAGGCCCTGACCGGCGGCGAGGCCCTCGGCCCCGAGCTGGTACGGCGCTTCCACAGCCGCTCGAACGCCACCCTCAGCAACCTCTACGGCCCCAGCGAGTGCACCATGTACTGCACCGCCTGGGTGTGCCCGCGCGACCCCGACCCCCAGACGGTGCTGATCGGCTCCGCCATCGACGACACCACGCTGCGCGTCCTGGACGAACAGGGGCGGCCCGTCGCGCCGGGCGAGCCCGGTGAGCTGTACATCGGCGGCGTCGGCGTCTCGCTCGGCTACCACAACCGCCCCGAACTCACCGCCGAGCGCTTCGTCAAGGACCCGGTGGACCCGTCCGCCGGCCTCCTCTACCGCTCCGGCGACCTGGTCCGCGAGCACACGCCGGGCCAACTGGAGTACCTGGGCCGGGTGGACCGCCAGATCAAGGTCCGCGGCTTCCGGATCGAGCCCGGCGAGATAGAGAGCACCGCGCTCGCCGCCCCCGGGGTGCGCCAGGCCGCCGTCATCGCCCACGGCACCGGCCACGAGACCCGGCTGGTCGGCTTCCTCGTCCTGGAGAAGGGCGACGCGGACCCCGGACAAGGACTGGAAGGGGTGCGCGCCTTCATCGCGGACCGTCTCCCGGCCCACATGGTGCCCGCCGCGCTGGTCTCCCTGGACCACTTCCCGCTGACCCCGAACGGCAAGCTGGACCACGCCGTCCTCACCGCGCGCGCCGGCGAGGCCCTTCCGGCGACCAGCGGCTCCGCCCCGTCACCGGACGGCCCCGATCTGGAAGCCGTGGTCGCGGAGATCTGGGCCGAGGTCCTGGGCGCCGGGCCGCTCGGCCCGACGGACGACTTCTTCGCGCTCGGCGGTGATTCGTTCCGCGCCATCCGCGCCGTGCGCGAGCTGGAGCGGCGCACCGGCCTCCAGGTCCCCATGCACCTGGTCTTCGAGGTCTCCGAGGTCGCCGAGTTCGCCTCAGCCATCAGCGGGAACGCCCAGGCCGGAGGCGAGTAGGGGAGAGGGCAGGGGGCAGCGGCGGGGGCGGCGGCACCCCCGTAGCCGCAGCCCCCGCCGCATGATCGTGCTATGGACGGACACGGACTGTCAACGATCGTTTTCGGCTAGTCAAGCGATCGTTGAACCCCCATGTCAGCGCTCGTTGTGCCCCTGGAGCCCGGGGCGCCCGGAGACCCCCGCCGTCGCGACGCTGACCCTGCGGCTGTAGCGCTGGAGCGCCAGCTGCCCGTCATGCGGCTCGCCCGGGTAGCTGTCCAGCATGGACCCCAGCCGTGTGACCCGCAGCGCGCCCGCCCGGAAGAACTCGGTGGCGAGCGGCAGGGCGTGGTCGTCCGCGGCGTGCAGTCCCACGGTCTGGAGATACCGGCGCATCGGGTGGAGCACCCGCACGATCTCCTCGCGCGGCAGCGGCTTGACCCAGACGGTCGCGAACAGGGGAGAGGCGGCGAGGCCGGGCCGCTTGTCGGCGAGCACGTGCCAGCGGCCGCCGGGCCCGCTGAACGTCCGGGTCAGGCCCAGGTGTTCCTCCAGGCGGGCGACCGTGACGACGTTCGTGACCTCCGCCTGTTCGGCCGTCTCCCTCGGGAACTCGGGAAATCCGTCCGCCTCGGCCGCCAACGCGTCCGCGACGGCGCGGGCCTCGGCGAACAGCACCTCCGCGTCGTCCGTGTCGACATAGACGACCTGGGGGCTCGTGCAGGTGCGCTGACCGTTGCGCAGGATGTCCCGCGCCAGCGCCCGCAGCGCCTCCCCGTCCCGGCGCCCGCCCGTCCGGTCGAGATAGGCGAGGGAGATCTTGGGCCCCCATTCGACCAGCCGGCACCCGGACGGCAGGAACCGCGCGACCCCCTCGACCGCCTCCTCGGTCCCCCAGACCGCCACCGCGTCGGCCGGGCGGCACAGCTGACGCAGCCACTCGGTGTCGCGGGAGGAGAACCGCAGCACGACCAGCCGGTCGCGTACCTGCCCCGACGGATCGGCGTCGGCCAGCGCCGCCAGCGCGTGCTGGGTGAACAGACCTTCCCCGCCACTGGTCTTGACGACGTTGACGTTGCCGGCGAGCAGCCCCTCGACGACGCTGAGCACCCCGGCGACGGCCACGTTCCGCGGGGCGATGTGCACCAGGGTCCCGATCGGCTGCCACAGTTCCGCCGCACCGCTCGCGAAGGCCGCCGGAACGGGCCGGTGCGGAGCAGGGCCGCCGAGTTCGGCGGTCAACTGGGCGGTCAGCAGCCCGCGGTCGAGGGCCGCGGCGAGGCCCGCGAGGGCGGCTTCCGCGTCGGCGGCGGGGAGAGCGGTGGTGGCCGGGTCGGTCAGATCGGTGAACAGCCGGCGGTACTCGGCGCCGTCCCGGTCGGTGAGCGCGCCGGCGAACCTCTCGCACGCGTCGAGGACTTGGCCGACGTCCAGCGGCCCGGCGAGGGCGGGCAGAATGCCGCCGAGCCCACCGAGCCGACGGCTCGCCTCCTCCTCGTCGACCCATTCCCCCTGCCAGTAATACGGCGTGGTCTGCGCGACGGTTGTCATCGAACCTCCAGAAGCTCCGCCGCGGCGACGGCGCAGGTACGGTTACGGCGGACTCCGGCCCGCCCGTGGACCTCGAACCACGGTGTGGCGATCCCGCAGTCGCCCGGCGGGTGCAGGGTCCCCAGATCGGCCATCAGGATGCTGTGGGCGGGCAGCGCCGTGATGAACGGCGACACGAACTGCAGATAGCCCAGGTCGCCGTATCCCACCGGATCCAGGGTGCGCACGTCCCGCACGACACAGCGGGCCCACACCGGCACATGGAAGTGGTGCGCCGCGCACTCGATGTACGGCAGGCAGTGTTCGACCGAGCCGTAACAGTCCCGGATCCGCTCGCCCGGGATGCCGAGCTGCCGCTCGATCGCCGCCCGGAACTCCCCGCGCCCGATGGCCCGGTCGGCATGGCTCTTCCAGCCGCCGCCGGTCAGCACCAGGGAGCCTTCGGGCAGCCGCAGCGGGGGAACGCCCATCGTGGCCATCCGCTCCAGCACGGCGTGCAGCAGCGCGGGGAACCCGACGATCCGCACCGGCTCCGCGCGCTCCGCGAAGTCCAGCAGGGCGTCGACACAGCCCATGGGGTCGAACTCATGGCCGTCGCCGGTGTTGCGCAGCGCGTGCACGACGGAGGCGACGGGCGCGAAGTCGCACAGCTCGCTGAGGCCGTGGGCGGCACCGACGGTGAGCCGCGGATCCGGCTCGTATCCGAAGACGAGGTAGTTGGCGGGACGTTCGACGTCGATCAGCCCCAGCGCCTTGACGGTCCAGGCGTCCATGCGCTGGGCGGCCCCGATGGACCAGGCGTCGAAGCCGATCTCGGTCTTCTCGCCGCCCGTGCCCGACGAGGTCAGGCGCAGGCGCACGGCGTCGTCCGCGATGGAGGCCAGCGCGTGCCGCTTGAACAGGTTCACGTGTACGAACGGCAGGTCCGCTATCTGCTCGGCACCGGCGAGGTCCGGCGACCCCGCCTCCTTCCACAGGGCCCCGTACAGCGGATTGCGCAGGGCGTGCCAGGCATTGATCTCCCGCATGGCCGCGACGAACAGGGCGTCGGTGGACTCGTCGGCGCGGAAGGGGTCGGAGAGGTCGCACAGCTCCTGGACCCGGGGCAGTTCCTCGGGCTCCGGCACCGTCAGGGGCTGGAAGTACTTGGCGAGGGAGGGGAGTTGGCGTGCGAGGTCGTCGTCAGAGGGCAAGTCGGTTGTCATGGCGCTCCTTTTCGATCACTACGTATATGGATCTCTTCGGGACCCGTGAGGTTGAGTCCGGTGACGCGCCTGAACCATGTGGTGACGCGCCGCGCGGTCCTCGGGGAGCCGTCGGCGCGTGGCGGGGCAGGCGGGCACGCCGGGCGGTGTCCCCTGGCGAGCAGGGCGACGCAGGCGGCACAGCACAGGAGTTCGCCGAGCCGCGCCCCGCGGTCGCCGGGCGGGGGAGTGGCCGCCGGGTCCGTCATCGGGGATCACCGGCCCGGGTCCGTTCGGCCCAGCGGACGGCGTAGGGCATGACCAGTCCCACGGTCACGAAGATCCCTCCCAGGGTCAGCCAGCCGGGGGCTCCCCAGCCGAGGCAGAAGAGGCTGAGCAGAGATGGTGCCAGGGCGTTCGCGAAGCCGCGCCCCATGCCGAAGAGTCCGGAGTACTGGCCCTGCGCGTGCTCGGGGGCCAGGGCGAAGCCCAGCTCCAGGGAAGCCGCCTCGTGCCAGAGCTCGCCGACCGTGTGCACGACGACACCGGTCAGGACCAGCGCGGTGGCCGGCGCCGCGGGCAGGCCTCCCGCCGCGGCGATGACGGCCATGCCCAGCAGGAAGGCGGGGCCGGAGCGGCGCACGGCCCGGCTCGCCCCGGCGCTGGAGTCGACGCCTCGGCTCGCCCTGACCTGGAGTGCCACCACGATCAGGGTGTTGAGCACCGCGCACACGCCCACGAGCCAGCGCGGCGCCTCGTGGTGGGCGACGATCCACAGCGGCAGCGCGAAGACCAGCACCTGGCCCTGGATCGACATGACGCTGTCGAGCAGGGTCACCGTCATGAACGGCCCGTCCCTCAGCGCGGTCCAGCGGCCGGCCGTCGGGGGCACCGGCACGGGGGCGAGGCGCGGCAGCCGCCCGAGCACGACCGCGGCGAGGGCGAAGGTGAGGGCGGTGCCGAGGATCAGGGCCGTGTACGCGGCCCGGGTGTCCAGTTGCACCACGACCCCGGCCGCCAGGGCGCCGCAGCTGCCCGCGAGGTTTCCGGCCGCGCGCAGGTACGAGCGGTACGCGGCGGAGTGCTTCCCGGCCAGTCCCCGGACGAGCGGGCCGCGTGCCGCGAGGCTCGCCGAGTTGGCGAGCTGGGCCACGCAGATGACCGCCAGGAACCGCCAGAAGGTGTGGACGGACAGCAGTGCCGCCACCCCGGCCGCCTGTACGGCGAGTGTCACGAGGTAGGTCTCCTTCGGGCCCCGCCGGTCGGCGAGCCGTCCGGCCGGGACTCCCGCGAGCAGCCCGGCCAGGGATGCGGCACCCATGCCGAGGCCGACCTGGGAGACGGACAGGCCTGCCGAACGGGTGAAGAAGAGGGCGGCACCCGTCAGGTAGAGGCCGTTTCCGACCATGCTCACGAAGAAGGCGATCGCCAGGGTGCGCCGGGGCCCGCGCTCGGGGACCAGGCCTATGCCGGGCTTGTCGTCCGAATCCATCCAGCCCCGTTCATCGCGCGGTAACCGCGGGGTTGCGGGGAGCAACCCCGGACATGGAGACTAAAGATCATCTTCGCTGCTTGTCAAGGAATTGACAACACTTGTCATATGCCAATCGGCGTGGTTGGCTTGGGCCAGCTGAACGCCCCTCTGGACCTGCCGAACCGGCGGGCAGGCGACAGCACGGACTGGGGGAAAAATGAAGCACCGCGTCGCACGGATGGTTGCTCTTGCCGGGTTTGCCGTGATCTTCACGCTCGGTGCCATCGGCGCTGGCAAGGCCCCCGCGAGCACTGAGTTCGTGCATGGCCGGCACCAGGTCCAGCTCTCCTCGACCAACGGCGAGATCGAGTGGCCGTAACCGCTTGGGGGCCCATCAAGTCAACTACATGACAGATCGACGGCGCTCGCATTGACGGTTTGCCGCCACAGGCGGCAAACTGTCGGTCATGTCCAGCGCGGTCGACCAAATCCAATTCCAGCAGCCCTTCTTCGGGCGTCGGCTTCGAGCGCTGCGCGTCGCTCAGGGCCTCTCACAGGTGCAGGTCGCCGGCGCGGAGATCTCCCCGGCGTACCTCTCACGGCTGGAATCGGGCGCCCGCCCGCCCACGGGCCGCGTGGTCGCCTACCTCTGCGAGAGGCTCGGCGTCACGCCCGAGTCGTTCCTCCCCACCGCGAGCAGCTCGCTGACCCGGGCGCTCGCCACCGTCATGAGCGTCGGCGAGTCGCCCGCCATGACCGCCCTGCTGGAGGAAGCCCTCCTCCAGGAGCAGGACGCCGACGTCGTGCTGCGCTGGCAGGCCCAGTGGGCGCTCGCCCGCTGTTACCAGACGCAGGGCAGGGCGGCCGAGGAACTCGACCTGCTGCACCGGATGACCGAACTCGGCGACCAGAGCGGGCTGCCGGAACTGCGCGCCCGCTCCCGGGTCAGGCTCGCGCGGCGCCTGCGCGCCTCGGGCGACTCCGCCGGGGCCCGCGCACGCGTGGAGGAAGGGCTCGCGCTCGCCGAGGAGAACGGCCTGCCGCACCGCGACGTCGTCGAGGCGTCGCTGACCCTTATCTCGATCGAGGCCGAGAGCGGACAGCTCGACCGCGCGCGGTCGGACGCCGACCGGATGGTCGACACCCTCGACGACGACATCCCGCCGGGCCTCCAGGTCGAGGTGCTGTGGACGGCCTCGATCGTGTGCGCGCGCCAGGGCGACCAGCACGCCGCCGTCGAGGCGATGACGCGCGCGCTGAAGGCCCTGCCCGGCAGCGAGGACCCGGTGCTGTGGATGCGGCTGCGGCTCGCCGCAGCCTCTTTGTACCTGCGCATGGACCCGCGCGACACGCGCGAGGCGCAACTGCGCCTGGCGGAGGCGGAAGCCGTCGCCGACCTCGTGGGAATCCCCCTGCACCAGCGCGAGTTGCTCCTTCTGCAATGCCAGCTCGCCTTCTACGAGGGCAGGTTCGATGATGCCCGCGCCCTCAGCGACCGGCTCGGCGAACACCCCGACGGCCTCGCCGTGCGCGACCAGCTCCGCCTCGACGTGCTGCGCAACCAGATCGAGATCGTCGCGGGCGACCACTCCACCGCCGTGGCCAGACTGGAGGGCATCGCCAAGGAAGCGCAGAGGTCCGTCAACGTCGAACTGGCCGCGGAGGTCTGGCGCGCCCTCGCCGAGGCACTGAAGCTGGCCGAGAACTGACGAGCGGCCCCGGTACCGCCGGGGCCGCTCGTCCGGCTCAGGGCGTCAGTCCAGGTAGTTCTCGGCGCCGCCGGCGCGCACCGTGTCCAGGGTGAAGCAGTGGAAACCGCCGCCGAAGAGCCTGCGGTGCCGGTGCCGGACCGGCACGACGGTGAACTTGTTCTCCTCCAGCGTCCTGATCAGCGTCTTGCATGCGTCGTTGACCATGACCGTGTCCTCGTCGACGGACAGCAGGTTCAGGTCGATGTACGGGCTGGGCGGGATCGGGTCGCCGTTCTCGTACTGCGGGTAGTCCTCCAGCGCCGGCGTGGGCGCCACGATCACGTCCCACTTGCGCAGCGCCTCGGGCAGGAACTCCCGCACTCCTTCCGAACGCAGCAGGAGCAGGCCGGGCCGCAGCGCGACGATGACGCTGTCGATGTGGCTCTGGGTGAGCCGGTCCATGCGGTGGACCCGGAAGCGGCCCTCCAGGTGGCGCTCCAGCCAGTCCACGGCCAGCGCGTGGTTGGCGTTGGACACGTTGACGATCAGATCGCGGCCGAAACGAAGGGCGTTGGCGCCGTCAATGAGCATTTCCAGACCGACGTCGTACGGCGAGTCCCGCGGTTCCAGCGGGACCTCGATGTTGGGCGCCGCGTTGACGACGTTGCCGGGGTCGAACGAGTGGTCCGTCAGCATCGGGCGCGGCATCGTCGTCCAGCGGGCGCCCTGCCGGAAGTACTCCTGGAAGACGGGCGCCAGGAACTTGGTCTCGAAGTACCGCGCGCGCAGCATCGGCGGCGTCTCGATGATCTCGTCACCGAGGATCAGGGTGTTGTCGCGGACGTTCAGCGGCGGGGTGACCGGAGCCGACCAGGCGGGGGTGGTCACCCCGCGGTCCACGGTCTCCGGCTCCAGCGGGCGCAGCACCTTGACGCCGAGCGAGGCCAGGGTGGCGGCCATGCCCTCGACGTCCTCGACGAGTTCGTCGGCCAGCCGCTGCCGGAAGGCGACGCGCTCCGGCGACTCGGTGCTCGCCTCCTCCCGCGAGGTGCGGATGGAGGGGTAGTAGCCGCGGGCGCCGGTGAGGTTGTCGCTGATGAACATGTCGAAGGACAGATCACGGACGCGGGCGGCGTAGTTGGTGGCGGAGCCGACGACGACCTCCTTGAGGGAGGACCATTCGTCGTAGCTGTTCAGGCGCATGAGTGGGTTCCTTAGGGTCCGTGCCGCGGGCACGTCAGAGGGAGCCGGCCGGGGAGCCGGCGAGGATCGCCTGCACCGGGCAGAGCGCGGCGGCCTCCCGTACGGCGTCGTGCAGTTCGGGCTGGGGGCGGTCGTCGAGGAGGACGACGGTGCCGTCCTCGTCGTCCTGGTCGAAGACCTCGGGTACGGCGAGGGCGCACTGCCCGGATCCGACACAGACGCCGGGATCGATCGAAAGACGCATGGGGTGGGGTTCCTACCAGGTGACGGGCAGACGGTGGACGCCGTAGACGCTCATGTCGGAGGCGAGGGGTACCTCCTCGGGCGGCACGGCGAGGGCGAGGGTGGGGAAGCGGCGCAGGAGCGCGGGCAGCGCCGTCCGCATCTCCATGCGGACCAGGTTCTGGCCGAGGCACTGGTGGATGCCGTAGCCGAAGGCCATGTGCCCGGAGGTCTTGCGGGTGAAGTCGAGACGGTCGGGATCGGCGAACCAGCCGGGGTCCCGGTTGGCCGCCGGGATCGAGAGGGTCACCGACTCGCCCGCCCTCATCAGGTGCCCCTCGAACTCCACGTCCTCCAGCGGGGTACGGGGCACGCCGAAGTGGAAGACGGAGAGGTAGCGCAGGAGTTCCTCGACCGCGTTGTCCGTGATCGACGGGTCGTCGCGGAAGGCCGCGAGCTCCTGCGGGTGGGCGAGCAGGGCCAAGGTGCTCAGGGCGAGCGAACTCGACGTCGACTCGTGCCCGGCGGTCAGCAGCAGGACCCCGACGCCGGCGATCTCCTCGGCGTCGAGGGTGCCGTCGGCGGCGAGCGTGCTCAGCAGGCCGTCGCCGTCACCGCCCCCCTCGGAGATGGCGCGCAGGAACCCGTAGAGCCGGTCCATCGCCTGGGACGCCTCGGCGGCCGTCGCCCGGAGGCTGAAGATGATCTCGCTGTTGCGCTGGAACTCGGCCCGGTCCGCGTAGGGAACCCCGAGGAGTTCACAGATGACCAGCGAGGGCACGGGCAGCGCGAAGGACTGCACGAGGTCGACCGGGCCGCCCTGCTCGGCCATCGCCGACAGCAGCTCGTCCACGATGGCCTCGACCCGCGGACGCATCTCCCGGATCCGGCGGGCGGTGAACTTGCCCGCCAACTGCTGGCGCAGCCGGGTGTGTTCGGGCGCGTCCATGTCCACGAGCCAGCCCGGCAGGGCCGGTGCCCCGTAGAAGGGATCGGCGCCGGGGCGCGAGACGGGCGCCCGCTTGTACTCCGACCGCGCGCTGAAGCGCGCGTCGGTGAGCAGCCTGCGGGCCAGCGCGTGGCTGGTCACCAGCCAGCCGGTGTGGCCGTCGGGGTAGCGCATCCGCCGGACGGGCTCGTCCTGGCGGTACTTCGCCAGTTCCGGCGGGGGATCGAAGGGGTTCAGCCGCACGGTGGGGTGCGGATCGATTCGGGTCATCGTCCCGTCTCCTTGGTGAGGAACAAGGCGAGTCTGCGTACGCCCTCCTCGATCTCGTCGGGATCGAGGTAGCTGCACGAGAGCCGGAGCTGGTGGTCGCCGGTGCCGTCGAGGTAGAACTGCCGCATGGGCGTCCACAGCACGCCGTAGTCGGCCGCGGACACTTCGAGCAGTGCGGTGTCCGCGGGGACGGGCAGCCGGACGCGGACGAAGAAGCCGCCGTCGGGACGGTTCCAGCGGATCCCCGCCGGCGCCGCCTCGCCCAGATGCCGGTCGAGCGCCGCCAGCAGGAGCCGCAGATTGCGCTGGTACAGCGCGGACTTGGCGCGGCTCAGCGCGTCGAGCGATCCGCCGTGCTCCAGCAGCATCCCGCCGATCACCGCCTGGGAGAGCGGCGAGGTGTTCACCGTGACCATCGACTTGAGCGTGGCCAGGACGTCGGCGAGACGCTCCGGGCCCTCGCCCGGCGCCGAGCCGCCCACCCGCTGGTCGGCGACGACGAAGCCGACCCGCGCCCCGGGGAACGCGGTCTTGGCGAAGGTGCCGATGTGGATCACCCGGCGTTCGGTGTCCAGCGCCTTCAGGGACGGCAGCGCGGCGCCGGCCGCGGCGGTGAACCCGTAGGCGTTGTCCTCCAGGATCAGCAGGTCCTCGCGGGCGGCGAGGGCGAGCAGCCGGCGACGGCAGTCGAGGCTCATCCGGCTGCCGCCGGGGTTGGAGTAGTCCGGCGCCACGTAGAGGGCGCGCAGGGTGCGTCCGGCCGCGCGGGCCTGTCCGCAGGCCCGTTCGAGGGCGTCGAGGTCGAGACCGTCCGCGGTCTCGGCCACCCCGACGACGTCGATGTCCAGCAGGCGGGCGGCGCCGGTGATGCCCACGAAGCAGGGATGGGCGACCGCCAGCACGTCCTCGGACGAGCGGAACAGGGCGCGCAGGACCAGCAGCATCGCCTCCTGGGCCCCGACGGTGATCACATACGACTCGGGCGGGACGTCGACACCGTGATCACGGCGGAGCGCCTCGGCCACGATGTCGTTGATCAGACCGCGGCTGGGGCCGTACTCGAACAGCAGACGGCGCGCCTGCTCCGGGCTCGACCCCCGCGCCACGACGTGGTCGAGGAAGCGGTCGGTGTGGCGCTGGATGTCGGCCTCGGGCAGGGTGTCCGGGTGCGGGGCCCCGGGCGCGAAGGAGATCGCCCCGGGGTGCCGTCCCATCACCTCGTTCAGGAAGCTGATCGAGCCGAGCACCGGCGCCTGGACGGAGCCGTGCAGTCGGTCGATGTGCACAGTGACCATGGCCGTTCAGCTCCGGCGCTGGGACTGCTGCCAGCGCCGCTCCACCTTGGCGAGCACGTCCTCGCTGTACGAGCGGGCCACCTGGACGACGGCGAACTCGGCGAGGTACTCGCGGTAGAGGTCGAGCGGCTCCTCCACGAGGCCCAGCATGTGCCGGTTGGCGGTCACGGCCGGCGCGGCGAGTTCGCCGACCGCCCGCTCCACGGCCTCGTCCATCCCCGCGGCCGGGACGACCTCGTCGCACAGGAGCCGGAAGTCCGGGTCGTCCGTGCCGATGCGGCGCCCGCCCAGGACGATCTGCCGGGCGGTCCTGGCCCCGGTGAGCCGGTTCAGGCGGAGGTTGCCGAGCCCGGGGACGATGCCCTCCTCGGCGGCCGGGAGACTGAAGTAGGCACCCTCCTCGGCGATGACCCGGTCGAGCACCAGCAGCAGCTGCATGCCGCCGCCGATGGCGAAGGTGTCGACGGCGCCCACCCAGGGCTTCTGGACGGTGCGCTCGCCCCATGAGGCGGCACCGGGGTCCATGACCAGCCCGCGGTACATCTTGTTGATGTAGCCCAGCTCGCGGCCGAGCAGGAAGCCGACGAACGAGATGTCGCCGTTGCGCAGGTCCTTGAGGTTGATGCCGGCGCTGAACACCCGGCGTCCCCGGTAGCGGGGGTGGTCCACCTCGCCGCCGCGCAGCACGCCGACCGCGCTGGCGTCGTCCAGCAGCACCAGGTCGACGGCGGTCTCCATGTCGCCGATCAGCTCGTTGGTCTCGGCGTTGAGACAGTGCGTGTTGCGGAAGGTGACGTGCGTGGCCCGCCCGCGGCGTTCCACCAGCACGCTGGACAGCTCGACACGGCCCGTCTCGCGATAGGCCGGCAGCAGCTCCAGCGCGCGGGGCGTGGGCCGGAGCATCGCCTCGACGAGGTGACGACCCGAGGTGGCCGAGCGCAGGACGGCGCCGCAGAAGATCGCCTGGTCGACCTCCCGGCCGTCCTTGTCCGCCTGGACGAGGGCGTTCTCCGCCGCCATCTGCCCGGCGGTGGGCACCAGGCCCGGGAAGCGGTCCGCCGCGGCCGACAGCAGCTCCGGCAGGCGCAGATACCGGGTGCGCCGCTCGGTCAGCTCGTCGTACACGGCGTCGGTGTGCAGCGCGAGGAAGGCCCGCCGGGCGTCGCGCGCGCCGTCGTGCAGGCGGGCGGCGGCCTCCTGCTGGGCGGGGGTGCGCTGCGGCCGGGCCGGGAGCGCGGCGAGCCGTCGCTCCGCCTCGGCGGTGTGCGCGGCCAGGGCGGCGCCGTCCGCCGCCAGGTCGCCGGAGAGGAGCGGTGTCGAGGGCGCGAGGTCCGGCCCCGCGAGTACGGCGGCGCTCATGCGGCCCTCCCGGTGGACTCGTCGGCGGCGCGCAGCCTGCGCAGTTCGCGGTCGCAGGCGGCCAGGTGGATCCCGAGCGCCTCGTCGTACTCGGTGGTCTCCGCCTCGTCGATGAGCTGGCGGCGCAACGCGGTCTCGCGGTCGGCGAGATGGCCGGTCAGCAGGCCCGCGGCGTGCTCCGCCGCCTCGGCGTCCGCGGCGCTGCGGTCGACCAGACCGAGCTCCACGGCCCGCGCCAGGGAGACGTCCGTGTCCCACAGCAGCAACTGCCGGGTCCGGTGCGCGCCGAGGCGGCGCACCAGGCGGTACAGGGCCATGCCCGGCCAGAAGTGACCGTCGTTGAGGGGCAGGCCGAGGGTCAGGCCCGAGACGCCGATGCAGACGTCGGCGGCCAGGAGCAGCTCCAGCGCCGGTCCCGCGCAGTGGCCCTCGGCGATGACGACGGTGGTCGCGTCGAGCTTCTCCAGGCGGCGTACCGCCCGCTCCCAGCGGTTGACCGCGGAGACGCCGGTCTCGCCCGGCCACCGCGCGGGCACGGACGGGACGTTCAGCCGCAGGACGAGCGCCGTGCCGTGGCGCTCGCTCTCCGCCTCGTCGCACAGGGAGTTGAGGGCGGCGGTCAGCTCGGCGAGCGGGCGCGTCGCGTCGAACTCGGTTGATGTGCTGTTCACGGAATTTTCCTTTTCTTTCGTCACCATGCGACAAGGGCCATTTCGATGGTCGATCCCGGTCCCATGGTCATGAAGACACCGAATTCCCCGGGAGTGGCCACGCCTTCGGCGCGCAGTCGTTCGTAGGAGAACAGGAACGAGCCGCTGGAGATGTTTCCGTGGTCCCGCAGGACCCCGGTGGTGTGCCGTACGTCGTGGCGGCTGAGGCCGAGATTCGCCCGGACCGAGTCGATGACCTTCTTCCCGCCCGAGTGGATGACCCAGTGGGAAATGTCGGAGAGACGCAGACCGGTGTCGTCGAGGAGCCGGTCGAGCGCCTTTTCGGCGTGCGCGCCCACCACATAGGGGACTTCCGGGTCCAGATAGAAGCTGAACTTCCCGTGGGAGTCGTCCCAGTCGTAGCGCATGGCGCCGACGGCGTCGGGAATGATGCAGCTGGAGAACTTCAGCAGGGCCGGGCCCGGGGCCGGGGTGCCGGCGCCCGCGACGTCGGCGGTGCCCACCGTGCCGGAGGTCACCGCGATGGCGGCGCTGCCGTCACCGAACAGGCTGTTGACCACCGACGAGCGCATCGTGCCGTCGAAGACGTAGGCGGCGGAGCAGGCCTCGACACAGACCATCAGGGCCAGCTCGCCCGGGTGTGCCTTCGCCCAACCCGCGACCGCCGTCAGGGCGTTGAGACCGGCGTTGCAGCCCATGCCGACGACGTCGAGGCGCGAGCAGTGCACGTCGATGCCCAGCTCCTTGATGAGGAGCGCGGAGAAGCCGGGGGTGAGCAGGCCGGTGGTGGTGACGCAGCACAGGTAGCGGACGTCCGCCAGGTCGAGGCCGCCGTCCTTCAGGCAGGCCTCGATGGCCTCCCTGGCCATGGCCACACCGGTGGTGGCGTGCTTGCGCAGCAGCTCGCCCTGGGTCTCCGTGGCCCGCGTGCCGTCCGGGCGCAGCGGCGGCAGTGTCAGCCCCCGGCGCTCGATCGCACTGTTCAGGAATATGGAGCGGATACGCGGATCGGTGATGTGGAACTCGTCCAGCATCTCCTCTTGTGTATACGAGGTCTTCGGCACCGCGGTGCCGATTCCGATGATGCGCGGCGGCGCCGAGTTCTGCCCGGTGAAAAGCCGTTGCGTATCGCTTTCCTGGGGCATTTCGGTCACTGTCACGAGTGGTCTCCCTTACGTTACAATCATTTCCATGTCTCAACTGTCAACGGTGCGTTACGAGAAGAGCGGCCATGTCGCCCGGATCACCCTCGACCGGCCCGAGGTCCTGAATGCGATGAATCTGCGCATGCACGCGGAACTCGCGGAGATCTGGGACGATTTCGAGGCGGACGACGACATGTGGGTGGCGGTGCTCTCGGGCGCCGGGGACCGGTCCTTCTCGGTCGGCCAGGACCTCAAGGAACTGGCCGGCCGCGAACAGGCCGGCACCGCGGCCCCGTCCTCGTTCGGCAGCCGGGGCAAGCCGGGCTGGCCGCGGCTGACCGAGCGGTTCGACATGGTCAAACCGGTGGTGGCCCGGGTCCAGGGGTACGCGCTGGGCGGCGGGTTCGAACTCGCCCTGGCGTGCGACATCGTCATAGCCTCCGAGGACGCGACGTTCGCCCTGCCCGAGGTCAGGCTGGGCTTGATCGCCGGGGCCGGCGGGGTGTTCCGGCTGACCCGGCAGGTGCCGTGGAAGACGGCCATGGGCCACCTGCTGACGGGCCGTCCGATGGCGGCCCGGCGGGCTCATGAACTCGGCCTGGTCAACGAGGTGGTACCGGCCGCCGGGCTCGACGCGTGCGTCGAGGAATGGGTGGCGGACATCGTGCGCTGCGCGCCCCTGTCGGTGCGGGCGATCAAGGAGGCGGCGGTCAGGGCGTCGACGCTGCCGTACGACGAGGCGTTCGCCGCGCACTACCCCGCCGAGGAACGGCGGATGCACAGCAGGGACGCCGTCGAGGGACCGGTCGCCTTCGCCGAGAAGCGCGCCCCGAACTGGCAGGGCCGCTGAGGAGGCCGGCTCCCGGGGGCGGGAGCGGCCCGCCCCTCAGCCGAGGTAGTCCTCGCAGCCGCCGTCGCGGACCGTGTCCAGAGTGAAGCAGTGGAAGCCGCCGCCGAACAGCCTGCGGTGCCGGTGCCGGACCGGCACCACGGTGAACCCGTGCTTCTCCAGCGTGCGCATCAGCTCCGGGCACGCCTCGTTCACCAGCACCGTGTCGGGGCTCACCGACAGGACGTTGAGGTCGATGAAGGGGCTGGTCAGGATGAGGTCGTCGTCGTCGTACTGCGGGAAGTTGTCGCCCTCCGGCCGCGGCGGCACGATGAGGTCCCAGCCGCGCAGCGCCTTGGGCAACCGCTCCGCCACCTTCTCCGAACGCACGAGCAGCGTGCCGGGACGCAGGGCGAGCACCATGCTGTCGATGTGGCTGTCGCTGATCCCGTGCACCCGGTGGATCCGGAACCGGCCCTCCAGGTGCCGCTCCAGCCAGTCGACCGCCAGCGCGTGGTTGGCCGTCGAGACGTTGACGACGAGATCCCGGCCGAGCCGCAGGCACTGCGCCCCGTCGAACATCATCTCCAGGCCGAGGTCGTAGCGCGAGGGCGCCGGGTCCCCGATGGGCTCGGTGGGCCCGCCCGCCGTGCTGGAGCGCGCGTACGACAGGTCGAAGGAGGCGTCCGTCATCACCGGCCGCGGCATCACCGTCCAGCGCGCCCCCTGGCGGAAGTAGTGCTGGAACACCGGCTTGAGCAACTGCGTCTCGAAGTACCGTGAGCGGATCATCGGCGGAGTCTCGATGATCTCGTCACCGAGGATCAGCGTGTTGTCACGGACGTTCAGCGGCGGGATCACCGAGGCGGACCAGGCCGGCGTCGTCACGTCCCCGGTCTCGGCCGCCACGTCCAGCGGACGCAGCACCCGGACCGACAGCGACCGCAGCGTCTCGGCGATCTCCTCCAGATCCTCGTTCAGTTCCTCGACGTAGCGCTGCTTGATGTGCACACGAGCGCCGCCGGGCTCCTTCTCGCCGGCCCGGCGCGACGACACCCGCGGGTAGTACCACTCCGAGCGCGCGGAATTGTCCTGGGCGATGTTGTCGTGGAAGAAGAGGTCGAACGAAAGCTCACGCTCATGCGACACATAGTTCTTCGCGGAGCCGACGACCACCTCCCTCAACGGTGACCATTCGTCAAAGCTGTTCAGCTGCATGGTTCTGGTTCCTCGTTTTCCGTCCCGTACTCGCACAGCCGCTCTTCTACGAACGCTAAGGCCCTGGCATGACCTTTCCCATCGCATGGCAACTAATTGCCAACGCCGCCTGCGGGGCCCGTCCGGCGGGCTACGTTGGCACCCGCCTCGGGGCCCGGCCCCCGTGGCACACCAGACCCGCGGAGAGTGAGAGGGACCATGGACAACCACGACGGCGACCCGGTACTTGAGCGTTTTCATTTCCTGATGAACGCGCCCGCGCTCTTCAACGCGGTCGCCACGGCGGTGGAAGTGCGTATCTTCCACTTCCTCGCGGAGCACCCGCGGGCCGGATTCGAGGAGATCCGCGCCTTCACCGGGCTGCCGGCGCACCAACTGCGCGTGCTGCTCCAGGCGGTGTGCACCACCGGCCTGCTGCGCCGCGAGGACGGCCGCTACCTGAACTCCGACGTCGCGGGCGACCTGCTCGCCTCCGACGCCGAGGACAGCTGGAGCCACATCGTGGTGGGCTGGAAGGAGGTCTACTACCCGGCGTTCGTGCACATGACCAAGGCGCTCAAGGCAGGCACCAACCTCGCCCTGGACACCTACCCCGGCGACGAGCCCACCCTCTACCAGCGGCTCTCCCGCAATCCGAAGCTGGAGGCGGTCTTCCACCGCGCCATGAGCTCCTTCACCCTCCAGTCCGTCGACGCGCTGGTGGAACGCGAGGAGTTCGCCTCCGTGCGCCGGCTCCTCGACATCGGCGGCGGCGACGGCACCACCTCCGCCCGCCTGGTGGCCCGCCACCCCGACCTGGTCTCCACCGTCTTCGACATGCCGAGCGTCTCCAAGCTGGGCGAGGACAAGGCCGCCGCCGACTACCCGGACCGGGTGGAGCTGCACCCCGGCGACATCTTCAACGACGCCTTCCCGCTGGGCGCCGACGCCGTCCTCTTCAGCCACGTCCTGGAGATCTTCTCCGAGGACCAGATCCTCGGCCTGATGAAGAAGGCGTACGACAGCCTGCCCGAGGGCGGAAAGGTCTTCGTCTACGGCTACAACGTCTCCGACGACGAGACCAGCGGAATCTACGGCGCCCGCCTCGGCCTGTATTTCAACGTCCTCGCCAGCGGCCAGGGAATGGCCTACCCCGCCCGCGACTACGAGAACTGGCTGAGCAAGGCCGGATTCGGCGAGGTGCGGACCGTCAGCGGCCTTCCCTACGAGCACGGCCTCACGCTCGGCGTGAAGTGACCGCATTCCGAAATCCCCGGCATTCGGCATCCGCCGTTTAGGAGACAACCATGGCCAATCCGTTCGACGACCCCGACGGCAGTTTCCTCGTGCTGGTGAACGACGAGGGCCAGCATTCCCTGTGGCCCGAGTTCGCCGAGGTCCCCGCCGGCTGGACCCGGACCCTCGGCCCCGCCGACCGCGCCTCGTGCGTCGACCACATCAACGAGAACTGGACCGACATGCGGCCGCGCAGCCTCGCCGCGCAGCTCGACCAGGCCTCCTGACCACCCTGAGTACGCCCGCCGCCCGAGCGGCGGCAACCTTCCCGAGGAGCGAGTGACGATGTTCGTGGGTTCGGTGCCGGAGGCCTTCGGCGCGCAGGCAGCTCGTACCCCCGAGGCCGTGGCGGTGCGGTGCGCCGGGCGCAGCCTCACCTACCGGGAGCTGGACGACCGGTCGGAACGCCTGGCCGGGCTGCTGGCCGTCGAGGGCGCCGGTGCGGAGCGCCCCGTGCTGGTGCTCATGGACCGCACCGTCGACCTCGTCGTCGCGCTCCTCGCGGTGCTCAAGACGGGGGCGCACTACCTCCCGCTGCACCCGGCCCACCCGCGCGAGCGGATGCAGTGGACCGCGGACCGCAGCGGGGCCCCGGTGCTGCTGACCGACTCCGTCATGGCCGACCGGGCCCCGCGGGTCCCGGCCACCGTCCTGGCCGACCTGCCCGGGGCCGGGGCCCCGGCGCGCCCCCGGCAGGCGGCGCGCCCGCTGCCCGGGCAACTCGCCTACGTCATGCACACCTCGGGCTCCACCGGCACACCCAAGGGCGTCGCCGTCACCCACCGCAACGTCCTGGACCTGGTGGGCGACGCCATGTTCGCCGCGCCGGGCGCCCACGAACGCGTCCTGCTCGTCGCCTCGTACGCGTTCGACCCCGCCACCTACTCGGTCTGGTACCCGCTGCTGAACGGCGGCACCGTGGTGCTCGCCACCGAGCAGGAACTCACCGTGGACCGGCTCGCGGAGCTGATCGGCCGGGAGCGGATCACCGCCGCGGAGATCCCGGCCGGCCTGTTCCGCGTGATGGCCGAGGAGCACCCGGAGTGCTTCGCCGGCATGCGCGAGGTGCTCACCGGCGGCGACGTCGTCCCGGCCACCGCGGTGCGCACGGTCCTGGAGCGCTGCCCCGGCATCGTCGTCCGGGGCACCTACGGCCCCACCGAGACCACGCTGTACGCCGCCCAGCACCCCTGGACCCGGGCGGTGGACGTCCCCGACCAGGTCCCCCTCGGCGATCCGCTCGACGGCATGCGCGCCTACGTCCTCGACACCGCCCTGCGTCCCGTCGCCGACGGCGAGACCGGCGAGCTGTACCTCGCCGGCGCGGGTCTGGCCCGCGGCTACGCCCAGCGCCCCGACCTGACGGCGGAACGATTCGTCGCCGACCCGTTCGCGGCGGACGGCTCGCGCATGTACCGCTCCGGCGACCTCGCGCGCCGCACCGCCGGCGGACTGCTGGAGTTCGCGGGCCGCGCCGACGACCAGGTGAAGATCCGCGGGTACCGCATCGAACCGGGCGAGGTCCAGGCGGCCCTCGCCGACTGCCCCGCCCTGCGCCAGTGCGTCGTCACGGCCCGCGAGGACACCCCCGGAGACAAGCGGCTCGTCGCCTACCTCGTGCCCGGGACGGGGGCCGACGCGGCCGACGCGACCGCCGCCGCCCGCGCCCACCTGGAACATCGCGTGCCGGCGTACGCGCTGCCCGCGGCCTACGTCGTCCTCGACCGGCTGCCGCTCACCGCGAACCACAAGGTCGACTACCACGCCCTGCCCGCCCCCACCACGGGCGGCACCGGCCGCACCCCGCGCACCGACCGGGAAGCGCTGCTGTGCCAGCTCTTCGACACCACCCTCGGCGTGACCGGTTCCGGCATCGACGACGACTTCTTCGCCCTCGGCGGCGACTCGCTGCACGCCATCCGCCTGGTCAGCCGGATCCGCGGCGAACTCGGCGTCGACCTCTCCCTCACCGCCGTCTTCGACCACCCCACGGTCGCGGACCTGGCCGAGGCGACCCGGCAGGCGCCCGCCGCCCGCCCCGCCCTCGTACCGGCCGCCCGACCCGAGGTGATCCCGCTTTCCCCCGCCCAGTACCGCATGTGGTTCCACAGCCGCCTGGACGGCGGATCCGCGGCCTACGTGCTGCCCGTCGCCGTACACCTCACCGGCACCCTCGACCCGGCCGCCCTCGAAGCGGCCCTCGGCGACCTCTTCGACCGGCACGAGGCACTGCGCACCGTGTTCCCCGAGCGGGACGGCGAGCCCCACCAGGTCATCCTGCCCGTCGGCCGGGTCCGCCCCGGCCTGCCCGTGGAACACGTACCGGACCTGACGGCACAGCTCGCCGCCGCGGCGTACGTCCCGTTCGACCCGACCACCGAAGTGCCGCTGCGCGCCCGCCTGTTCGCGGCCGGACCCGACGAACACGTACTGCTGCTGACGCTCAACCACATCGGCACCGACGGCTGGTCGATGCAGCCGCTGACCCGTGAACTCGAACAGGCCTACACCGCGCGCCTGGCCGGCGAGGCACCGCGCTTCGCACCCCTGCCGGCCCAGTACGCGGACTACACCCTGTGGCAGCGCGAACTCCTCGGCGACGGCCACGACCCGGCCCATCTGGCCGCCCTGCAACTGGAGTTCTGGCGCCGGACGCTCGCGGGCACCCCCGCGGAACTGGAACTGCCCACCGACTTCCCCCGGCCGAAGGCCGCCGGGACCCGCGGCGGAGTGGTCCCCCTCGACCTCGGACCCGAACTGCACACCGCCCTGACCCGGTTGGCCCGCACCACCCGCACCAGTGTGCCGATGGTCCTCCAGGCGGCCGTGGCCACCCTGCTCACCCGCGTCGGCGCGGGCACGGACATCCCGCTGGGCACCACGGTCGCCGGCCGCACCGACGCGGCCCTCGACGGCCTGATCGGCTTCTTCGTCAACACGCTGGTCCTGCGCACCGACACCTCGGGCGACCCCGCCTTCCGCACCCTCCTGGAGCGGGTGCGCGAGGGCGCGCTGGCCGCCTACGAGCACCAGGACGTGCCGTTCGACCAGGTCGTGGAGGCGGTCAACCCGGACCGCTCGCTCTCCCGCCACCCCCTGTTCCAGACCATGCTCACCATGGAGAACGCGGGCGGCTACGGCTTCGCACTGCCCGGACTCACCGCGCGGACCGAGGAACTGCCCGCCACCACCGCCAAGTTCGACCTCCTCTTCGGCTTCACCGAGCGCTACGACGACCACGGCATGCCCGGCGGACTCACCGGCCGCCTGGAGTACGCGGCCGACCTGTTCCGGCCCGCCACGGCCGAACTCCTCGCCCGCCGCTTCGCCGCCCTGCTCACCCGGGCCCTCGCCGACCCCGAGCGGCCGATCGGCGACCTCGACCTGTTCCTCGACGGCGAACGGGAGCGGGAACTCACCACCGCCGACGCCACCCGCGTCGCCCTGCCCCCCGCCTCCCTTGCCGACCAGCTGCACGCGCAGGCCACCCGCACCCCCGGCGCCCTCGCCGTCAGCGCCCCCGACGGCGAACTGACCTACGCGGAACTGGACGAACGCGCCAACCGGCTCGCCCGGCTGCTGCTGGCGCACGGCGCCGGCCCGGGCAGCTACGTCGGCGTGCTGCTGCCGCGCGGCGCCCGGCTGACCGTCGCCTTCGCCGCCGTCCTCAAGGCCGGCGCCGCCTATCTGCCGCTCGACCCCCAATACCCGCAGGAACGCACCGAGTTCGTCCTCGACGACGCCCGGCCCACGCTCTGCCTGACCGACCACGCGGGCACGGACCGGCTCACCGGCCCCGTGCTCGACCTGGACGACGCCGACGTCGCGGCGCGGCTCGCGGCACAGAGCGCGGACGCCCCCACCGACGCGGACCGCCCCGCCCCGCTGACCCCCGAGACGCCCGGCTACATCGTCTACACCTCGGGCTCCACCGGCCGCCCCAAGGGCGTCGTCCTGCCCGCCCGCGTGCTGCTCAACCTGCTGGCCTGGAACGCCACCGTCTTCCCGTACACACCCGGCGCCCGGGTCTCCCAGTTCTCCGCGGTCGGCTTCGACGTGTCCGAGCACGAGATCCTGATGGCGCTGCTCAACGGCAAGACGCTGTGCGTGCCCGACGAGGAGACCCGGCTCGACGCGGCCCGGCTCGCCGCCTGGCTGGACACTGAGCGCATCACCGAGTTCTTCGCCCCCGACCTGGTGATCGCCGCCGTGTACGAGGCCGCCGCCGAGCGCGGACTGCGACTCGACGCGCTGCGGCACGTCGCCCAGGCGGGCGAGGCCCTGCAACTGACCGGACCCGTCCGCGCCTTCCACACGGCCCGTCCGGACCTGCGCCTGCACAACCACTACGGCCCCTCCGAGACCCACCTGGTCACCAGCGCCACCCTGCCCGCCGAGGTGGCCGACTGGCCGCTCACCGCCCCCCTCGGCGACGGCATCTGGAACACCAGGCTGTACATCCTCGACGAGCGCCTGCGGCCCGTGCCCACCGGCGTCCCGGGCGAGCTCCACCTCGCCGGCGACGTCCTCGCCCACGGCTACCTGCGCCGGCCCGGCCTGACCGCCGAACGCTTCGTGGCCGACCCCTTCGGCGCCCCCGGCGAGCGCATGTACCGCAGCGGCGACCTGGTGCGCCGGCGGACCGACGGCACCCTGGCCTTCCTCGGCCGGGCCGACGACCAGGTCAAGATCCGCGGGGTCCGCGTCGAACTCGGCGAACACAACGCCCTGGTCGGCGCCGTGCCCGGCGTGGCGCACGCCGCCACCGTGCTGCGCGAGGACACCCCCGGCGACAAGCGACTGGTGTCCTACGTCGTCCCCGAGCCCGACGCCGCCCCCTCCGCCGACGCGCTGCGCCGCGCGGTCGCCGCGGCCGTGCCGCCCGCCGCGGTCCCCTCCGCGTTCGTGGTCGTGGCGTCCCTGCCGCTGACGGCCAACGGCAAGCTCGACCGCCGGGCACTGCCCGCGCCGGTCTACGCGGGCACCTCGGACCGCCTTCCGGCCACCGCCGAGGAGCGGGTGCTGTGCGACCTGTTCGCGGAGGTCCTGGGCGCCGAGACGGTGGGTCTGGACGACGACTTCTTCGCCCTCGGCGGTCACTCCCTGCTGGTGACACGCCTGGTCAACCGGGTGCGCGGCGCGCTCGGCCGCGAGCTGCCCGTGCGGGACGTCTTCGAGGCGCCCACGCCCGGCGGCCTGGCCGCGCTGCTGACGGCCGCGGCCACGGCGCGCCCGGTCCTGGCGGCCACGGACCGCCCGCGGCCGCTGCCCGCCTCGGCGGCCCAGCAGCGCCTGTGGTTCCTCGACCGGCTCGAAGGCTCCGGCACCACCTACAACCTGGCGACCACCTACCGGGTGCGGGGTGCGCTGGACGTGTCCGCGCTGGAGTCGGCGCTCGGTGACGTGGTGGCGCGGCACGAGAGTCTGCGGACGGTGTTCCGTGAGGTCGCCGGCGAGGTGGTCCAGGTGGTCACCGAGCGGGCGGACGTGGTGGTGCACCGTGTTGCCTGCGCCGAGGACGACTTGGATGGTGTGCTGGGTGAACTTGGTGCGTATGTCTTCGACTTGAGCCGTGACCTGCCGTTGCGGGCGACTCTGGTCCGGCTGGGCGAGGACGATCACGTTCTGATGCTTCTGCTGCACCACATCGCGGCCGACGCGGCGTCGATGGCGCCGCTGGGCGCGGATCTGTCGGCGGCCTACCGGGCCCGGCTGGCCGGTCACGCCCCCGCGTGGGAGCCGTTGGCGGTCCAGTACGCCGACTACACGCTGTGGCAGCGGCGGTTGCTCGACTCGGTCGAGGAACCCCAGCTCGCGTTCTGGCGGGAGGCCCTCGCAGGTCTCCCGGTGGAACTCGACCTCCCCACCGACCGGCCCCGCCCCGTCTCGCCCTCGTTCCGCGGCGCAGCCCTGGAAACCGAGCTGAGCCCCGAACTGCACGGGCGCCTGGCCGAGTTGGCGCGGTTGACGGGGACGACGCTCACCATGGTGGCGCACGCGGCGCTGGCCACTCTCCTCACCCGTCTGGGCGCGGGCACCGACATCCCGCTCGGCACCCCGGTCGCCGGCCGCATGGACGAGGCACTCGACAACCTCGTCGGCTTCTTCGTCAACTCCCTGGTCATCCGCACCGACACGGCGGGGGATCCGGAGTTCCGTGACCTGCTGGCGCGGGTCCGGGAGGCGAGCCTGGCCGCCTACAGCCACCAGGACGTCCCCTTCGAGCGGGTCGTGGAGACCCTCAACCCGCCCCGCTCCACCGCCCGCCACCCCCTCTTCCAGATCATGCTCCAGGTCACCGACGAGACGGGTGCCGACCTGGACCTGTGCGGTACCCCGGTGGAGGGGCACGCGGCCAACCGCGACGGCGCCAAGTTCGACCTGTCACTGAACCTGCGGACCACCACGGACGCGGACGGCCGCCCCGGCCCGCTCCGGCTCGCCACCGGCTACAGCGCCGACCTGTTCGACAAGGACACCGTGGCCGGTCTCCTCGACCGCTTCACCCGCGTCCTGGACGCCGTCGCCGCCGACCCCGGCGCCCGCATCGGCTCCCTCGACATCCTCGATGCCGAGGAGCGCGCGGCCCTGCTGACCGCGCCGGCACCCGTCACCGGACCGGAAGCCACCCTGCCCGAACTGTTCGCCGCGCAGGCCGCCCGCACGCCGGACAACGTCGCGGTGGTCCACGACGGCGAGCACACCACCTACGCCGAACTCGAAGCCCGCGCCAACCGGTTGGCCCACCTCCTGGCGGCGGAGGGCGCCGGCCCCGACCGCCTCGTCGCGGTCGCCCTGCCCCGGTCCACCGACCTGGTGGTGGCCCTGCTCGCCGTGCTGAAGGCGGGCGCCGCCTATCTGCCGGTCGACCCCGACTACCCGGCCGACCGGATCGCGTACATGCTCCAGGACGGTGCCCCCGTCCTCCTGGTGACGGCCGGGGACCTCGCGGAGCGGCTGCCGGGCGACACCCCTGTCCTGCCGCTCGACACGCCCGAAACGGCGCGACGCCTGGCACAGGCACCGGCGACCGCCCCGGACCCCGGCGGCCTGCTGCCCGGGCACACGGCCTACGTCATCTACACCTCGGGTTCCACGGGCCGCCCCAAGGGCGTCGTCGTACCGCACCAGAACGTCACCCGCCTGTTCGCGGCCACCCGCCCGTGGTTCGGCTTCGACGCCGACGACGTGTGGACGCTCTTCCACTCGTACGCCTTCGACTTCTCCGTCTGGGAACTGTGGGGCCCGCTGCTGTACGGCGGCCGGCTCGTCGTCGTCCCGCACACGGTCAGCCGAACCCCGGCGGACTTCCTGCGACTGCTGGCCGACGAGCGCGTCACGGTGCTCAACCAGACGCCGTCCGCCTTCTACCAGCTCGTCCGGGCCGACGCCGAGAACCCGGCCGTCGGGGACCGGCTCGCGCTGCGCACCGTGGTGTTCGGCGGCGAGGCGCTCGACCTGCGCCGGCTCGGCGACTGGTACGAGCGCCACGCCGACGACGCCCCCGTCCTGGTGAACATGTACGGGATCACCGAGACCACGGTGCACGTCACCTACCAGGCCCTCGACCGCGAGAGCGCGGCCGCGCTGCCCGGCAGCGCCATCGGCGAGGCCATCCCCGACCTCGGCCTGTACGTCCTGGACGACCGGCTGCGCCCGGTTCCCGCCGGGGTCCCAGGAGAGCTCTACGTCTGCGGCGACGGCCTCGCGCGCGGCTATCTGGGCCGGCCCGGCCTGACCGCGGACCGCTTCGTCGCCTGTCCCTTCGGGGGGCCGGGGGAGCGGATGTACCGCACCGGAGACGTCGTGCGGTGGACGTCCGCCGGCCGCCTGGAGTACGTGGGGCGTGCCGACGACCAGGTCAAGGTACGTGGTTTCCGTATCGAACTGGGCGAGGTCGAGGCCGCGTTGGGCGGTTTCGCTTCGGTGGCTCAGTCGGCGGTGGTGGTCCGTGAGGACCAGCCCGGTGACAAGCGGCTGGTGGGGTACGTGGTGCCCCGGGCCGGTGCGGAGGTCGACCTCGTCGGCCTGCGCGGCCACCTCGCCGACGCGCTGCCTTCGTACATGGTTCCTTCGGCGTTCGTGGTCGTGGAGCGCCTGCCGCTGACGGCCAACGGCAAGCTCGACCGCAAGGCGCTGCCCGCGCCGGTCTACGTCGGTACTTCGGCCCGTGTTGCGGCCACCGCCGAGGAACGGGCGCTGTGCGACCTGTTCGCGGAGGTCCTCGGCGCGGACACGGTGGGTGTGGACGACGACTTCTTCGCCCTGGGCGGTCACTCGCTGCTCGTCACCCGCCTCATCGGCCGGATCCGCGCCCACCTCGGCTACGACCTCTCCGTGCGCGCGGTCTTCGAGGCGCCCACGCCCGGCGCACTGGCCGCGCGCCTGACGGCCCGGGACGCGACCCGTCCGGCCCTGACCGTGACGGACCGTCCGCAGCCGGCGCCCGCCTCGGCCGCCCAGCAACGCCTCTGGTTCCTCGACCGGTTGGAGGAGCGAAGCACCACGTACAACCTGCCCACCGTCCACCGGGTGCGGGGTGCGTTGGACGTGTCCGCGCTGGAGTCGGCGCTCGGTGACGTGGTGGCGCGGCACGAGAGTCTGCGGACGGTGTTCCGTGAGGTCGCCGGCGAGGTGGTGCAGGTGGTCACCGAGCGGGCGGACGTGGTGGTGCACCGTGTCGCCTGCGCCGAGGAAGACCTGGACGGTGTGCTCGGTGAACTGGGCGCTCACGTCTTCGACTTGAGCCGTGACCTGCCGTTGCGGGCGACTCTGGTCCGGCTGGGCGAGGACGATCACGTTCTGATGCTTCTGCTGCACCACATCGCGGCCGACGCGGCGTCGATGGCGCCGCTGGGCGCGGATCTGTCGGCGGCCTACCGGGCGCGGCTGTCCGGCCGGGCGCCCGCTTGGGAGCCGTTGGCGGTGCAGTACGCCGACTACACGCTGTGGCAGCGGCGGTTGCTCGACTCGGTGGAGGAGCCCCAGCTCGCGTTCTGGCGGGAGTCGCTTGCCGGTCTGCCGGTGGAACTCGACCTCCCCACCGACCGGCCGCGTCCTGCCGCGCCGACCAACCGCGGCGCAGCCCTGGAAACCGAGCTGAGCCCCGAACTGCACGGGCGCTTGGCCGAGTTGGCGCGGTTGACGGGTACGACGCTCACCATGGTGGCGCACGCGGCGCTGGCCACTCTCCTCACCCGTCTGGGCGCGGGCACCGACATCCCGCTCGGCACCCCGGTCGCCGGCCGCGGCGACGAAGCCCTGGACGGCCTCATCGGCTTCTTCATCAACACCCTCGTCATCCGCACCGACACCTCCGGCGACCCGGAGTTCCACGATCTGCTGGCGCGGGTCAGGGAGGCGAGCCTGGCCGCCTACAGCCACCAGGACGTCCCCTTCGAGCGGGTCGTGGAGACCCTCAACCCGCCCCGCTCCACCGCCCGCCACCCCCTCTTCCAGATCATGCTCCAGGTGGAGCTGGACGACGCGCCGGGACTCGCGCTGCCGGACGCCGAGGTGGAAAGCCTCGAAGGCACCCTGGACCAGGCGAAGTTCGACCTCCATCTCACCCTGCGGGCGCACACGGACGCCGACGGCCGCCCCGGCGCCGTCCGCGCCACCCTCGACTACGCCACCGACCTCTACGACGCGGCCACCGTGGCCCGCCTGCTGGACCGCCTCACCCGCCTCCTGGACGCCGTCGCCACCGACCCAGGCGCCCGCATCGGCTCCCTCGACATCCTCGGCGGCGACGAGCGCGAGCAGCTCGCCGCGTGGAACGACACCGCCGAGCCGGTGGCGCCCACCACCCTGGCCCGGCTGTTCCAGGCGCAGGCCGAGCGGACCCCCGACGCCCCCGCCCTGATCGCGGACGGCACCACGCTCACCTACGCGCAACTCGGCGCCCGGGTGAGCCGCCTGGCCCGGCTGCTGATCGAGCGGGGCGCGGGCCCCGAGCGGCTGGTGGCGGTGGCTCTGCCCCGCTCCGCCGACCTGGTCGTCGCGATCCTGGCCGTCGTACAGGCGGGAGCGGCATACCTGCCGGTGGACCCCGACTACCCGGCCGAGCGCATCGCGTACATGCTCCAGGACGCCGCCCCCGCCGTGGTGATCAGCGACCGCGGCGTCGCCCCGAGCCTGCCGCAGGGCGTGGCGCCGCTCCTGCTGGACAGCCCGCTGACCGTCGCGGCACTGGCCGCCCAGGAAGCGGGACCGCTGGACGACGCGGAACGAGCACGGCCCCTGTCGCCCGCCCACCCCGCCTACGTGATCTACACGTCCGGTTCCACCGGGCGCCCCAAGGGCGTCATGGTGCCGCACCAGGGCATCGTCAACCGGCTGCGGTGGATGCAGGCGGAGTACGCGCTGAAGGCCGACGACCGGGTGCTGCAGAAGACGCCCGCCAGCTTCGACGTCTCGGTCTGGGAGTTCTTCTGGCCGCTCCTCGAAGGCGCGACCCTCGTGGTGGCCAAGCCACAGGGCCACAAGGACCCCGCCTACCTCGCCGAACTGATCCAGCGTCAGAAGGTCACGACCGTACACTTCGTGCCGTCCATGCTGGCGGTGTTCCTCCAGGAGCCGGCCGCGGCCGAGTGCACCGGGCTGCGCCGGGTCATCTGCAGCGGTGAGGCCCTCCCGGCCGAACTCGCCCGGCGGTTCCGGGATGTCCTGGACGCGGGCCTGCACAACCTCTACGGGCCCACCGAGGCATCCGTCGACGTCACGTACTGCGCGTACCAGCCGGACACCACCACGGCGACGGTCCCGATCGGCCGGCCGGTGTGGAACACGCGCCTGCACGTGCTGGACGCGACCCTGCGTCCGGTGCCGGTGGGCGTCCAGGGCGAGCTGTACCTGGCGGGCGCCCCACTCGCCCGCTGCTACGTCAACCGTCCCGCGCTCACGGCCGAGCGGTTCGTGGCCGACCCCTTCGGGGGGCCGGGGGAGCGGATGTACCGCACCGGAGACGTCGTGCGCCGGCTCGCGGACGGCAGCCTGGAGTACGTGGGGCGTGCCGACGACCAGGTCAAGGTGCGTGGGTTCCGCATCGAACTGGGCGAGGTCGAGGCCGCGTTGGGCGGTTTCGCTTCGGTGGCGCAGTCGGCGGTGGTGGTCCGTGAGGACCGGCCCGGTGACAAGCGGCTGGTGGGGTACGTGGTGCCCCGGGCCGGTGCGGAGGTCGACCTCGTCGGCCTGCGTGGCCACCTCGCCGACGCGCTGCCTTCGTACATGGTTCCTTCGGCGGTCGTGGTCGTGGAGCGCCTGCCGCTGACGGCCAACGGCAAGCTCGACCGCAAGGCGCTGCCCGCGCCCGTCTACGCCGGCACTTCGGACCGTCTCCCGGCCACCGCCGAGGAACGGGCGCTGTGCGACCTGTTCGCGGAGGTCCTCGGCGCGGACACGGTGGGTGTGGACGACGACTTCTTCGCCCTGGGCGGTCACTCGCTGCTCGTCACCCGCCTCATCGGCCGGATCCGCGCCCACCTCGGCTACGAGGTCCCGGTCCGGACCGTCTTCGACGCCCCCACGCCGGGCGCACTGGCCGCACACCTGAACACGGCGGACGCCGGCCGCCCGGTCCTCGCCGCGACGGACCGTCCGCAGCCGGTGCCCGCCTCGGCCGCCCAGCAGCGCCTCTGGTTCCTCGACCAGCTCGAAGGCCCCGGAACCACCTACAACGCCCCCGTCGCCTGCCGCATACGCGGCGCGCTGGACACGTCCGCGCTGGAGCACGCGCTGCGTGACGTCGTCACCCGGCACGAGAGCCTGCGCACCGTGTTCCGCGAGGTCGCAGGCGAGGTCGTCCAGGTGATCCGCCCGGACGCGGACCTCCCCCTGCGCCACGTCACCTGCCCCGCACACGATCTGCACACGGTGCTCGACTCGCTCGGCGGACACGTCTTCGACCTGAGCCGGGACCTTCCGCTGCGCGCGACCCTCGTCCGGCTCGGCGAGGAGGACCACGTCCTGCACCTGCTCTTCCACCACATCGCCCACGACGGCGCCTCCATGCGCCCGCTGCACGAGGACCTCTCGGCGGCCTACCGCGCCCGCCTGGCCGGTCACGCCCCCGCGTGGGAGCCGTTGGCGGTCCAGTACGCCGACTACACGCTGTGGCAGCGGCGGTTGCTCGACTCGGTCGAGGAACCCCAGCTCGCGTACTGGCGGGAGGCCCTCGCCGGTCTCCCCGTGGAACTCGACCTCCTCACCGACCGGTCCCGCCCCGCCACCCCGACCTACCGCGGCGAGGTGTTCGAGGCCGAGCTGAGCCCCGAACTGCACGGCCGCCTCGCCGAGTTGGCGCGGGCGACGGGTACGACCCTCACCATGGTGGCGCACGCCGCGCTCGCCACCCTCCTCACCCGTCTGGGCGCGGGCACCGACATCCCGCTCGGCACCCCGGTCGCCGGCCGCGGCGACGAAGCCCTGGACGGCCTCATCGGCTTCTTCATCAACACCCTCGTCATCCGCACCGACACCTCCGGCGACCCGGAGTTCCACGATCTGCTGGCGCGGGTCAGGGAGGCGAGCCTGGCCGCCTACAGCCATCAGGACGTCCCCTTCGAGCGGGTCGTCGAGGCCCTCAACCCGCCCCGCTCCACCGCCCGCCACCCCCTCTTCCAGATCATGCTGGAGGTGGCCACCGGTTCCGGCGCGCCCGTCGACCTGCCCGGCGCCGAGGTGGAAAGCCTCGAAGGCGCCCTGGACCAGGCGAAGTTCGACCTGAACCTCACCCTGCGGGCGCACACGGACGCCGACGGCCGCCCCGGCCCCGTCCGCGCCACCGTCGGCTACGCGACCGACCTCTACGACGAGAGCACGGCACGGCGGCTCTTCGACCGCCTCGCCCGCGTCCTGGACGCGGTCGCCACCGACCCCACCGTCCGCCTCGGCGCCATCGACATCCTCGGCGGCGACGAACGCGACGCGCTGGCCCTGCTGGCGGCGGGCCCGCGCCCCGCCGACCGGTTCCAGGAGGACTCGCTCCAGGAGGCCTTCCGGCACCAGGCACTGCGCACCCCGGACGCCGTGGCGGTGCGCTGCGCCGGCCGCAGCCTCACCTACGCCGAACTCGACGCCCGCGCCAACCGCCTGGCGCACCGGCTCATCGCCGCCGGCGCGGGCCCCGAGCGGCCGGTCGCCGTCCTGATGAGCCGCACCGTCGAGCTGGTGGTCGCCCTGACGGCCATCCTCAAGGCCGGTTCCTACTACGTGCCGCTGCACCACGCCTCACCGCTCGACCGCATGCAGGTGGTCCTCGCCGAGTGCGGTGCCGAGGTCCTGCTCACCGACGAGGTGATGCGCGAGCGTGGCCTGCCCCGGGCGGGCACCGTCGTCATGGTCGAGGAGACCGGCGCGGACACCTCCACGCCGGCGACCGACCCGGCGGTGGCGGGCTTCCGGCAGCAACTGGCCTACGTGATGTACACCTCCGGCTCCACCGGCAAGCCCAAGGGCGTGGCCGTCACCCACCAGAACGTGTTCGAGCTGGTCAACGACTCGATCTTCGTCCCCGGCGACCACGACCGGGTGCTGCTCCTGACGCCGTACGAGTTCGACCCGTCCACCTACTCCTTCTGGTACCCGCTGCTGCACGGCGGCACCAGCGTCATCGCGCCGGAGGAGGACCTCACGGTCGAACGGCTGGCGCGGCTGATGCAGTCGGAGCGGATCACGGGGGTCGATGTGACCGCGGGCCTGTTCCGCGTCATGGCCGAGGAGTACCCCGAGTGCTTCGCCGGGGTCCGGGTGGTCATCACCGGCGGCGACATCGTGTCGCCCGTCGCCGTCCGCAAGGTCCTGGAACACTGCCCGGACCTGCTGGTGCGGAGCAACTACGGGCCGACGGAGACGACGCTGTTCGCGACCTCCGCGCCGTGGCGCAAGGCGTCGGACGTGCCGGCGCCCGTCCCCATCGGGCGCCCCCTGGACGGCATGGCCGCGCATGTCCTCGACGACGCGCTGTGCCCGGTACCCGTCGGCGTGACGGGCGAGCTGTACCTGGCGGGCACCGGTCTGGCCCGGGGGTACCTGGACCGGCCGGACCTGACGGCCGACCGCTTCGTCGCCTGCCCCTTCGGGCGGCCGGGGGAGCGGATGTACCGCACGGGCGACCGGGTGCGCTGGACGGCGGACGGGCTGATCGACTTCGTCGGCCGCGCCGACAACCAGGTGAAGATCCGCGGCTTCCGCATCGAACTGCCGGAGATCGAGTCCGTCCTCGCCGCCTTCCCCGGCGTCCGCCAGATCGCCGTCCTCGCCCGCGAGGACCGGCCCGGCGACAAACGGCTCGTCGCCTACGTCGTCGGCGACACCGAGATCGACCTCGACGCACTGGACCGGCACGCCCGCCAGGCCCTGCCCGAGTACATGGTCCCGGCCGCCGTCCTCGTCCTGGAGCGGCTGCCGCTCACCCCGAACAACAAGGTCGACTACCGGGCGCTGCCGGCCCCGGCACTCCCGCCGCGCGACGGACGCCCGCCGCGCACCCGCACCGAGGCGGTGCTGTGCGATCTGTTCGCCGATGTGCTCGGCACGGACGGCATCGGCATCGACGACGACTTCTTCGGCCTCGGCGGCCACTCCCTGCTGGCCACCCGGCTCATCAGCCGCATCCGCGGCCGCTTCGGCAGCGAACTGTCGGTGCGCGCCCTCTTCGAGGCGCCGACGGTGGCCCTGCTGGCCGGCCGGCTCGACGGGGACGAGGCCGGCGACGGACTCGGAGTCCTGCTGCCCCTGCGCACCCAGGGCACCCGCCGCCCGCTGTTCTGCGTCCACCCGGCCATCGGGCTGAGCTGGTGCTACAGCGGACTGCCCAGCCGACTGGGCCTGGACCAGCCGGTCTACGGGCTCCAGTCCCCGGGCTTCGGCGAGCCGGACGGCACCCCGCCGGCCTTCGAGGCGCTGCTCGACCGGTACGTGGCGGAGATCCGCACCGTGCAGCCCGAGGGGCCGTACGCGCTGCTCGGCTGGTCCTTCGGCGGCACCGCGGCGCACGCGCTGGCGGTACGGCTGCGGGAGCTGGGCGAGGAGGTCGCCTTCCTCGGGATCCTCGACGGCTTCCCCGGGCACGCCGACCGCACGGCGCGGCCGGTCGGCCACGACGACCCCGAGGTGTGGCCGGCGATCAGGGACTCGGTGGGCCACGACCCGGCCCACCCGGACAGCCCGCTGGCCGCCCTCGGACCGGCCGGACTCGACGCCCTGGCCCGGGTGTTCGTGGACGTCACCAACCTGCGCGGCACCTTCGACTCGGCGGTGTTCGACGGGGACCTGGTCCTCTTCACCGCCACCGAAGGCGCCACCGTGCGGGAGCCGGCCCAGGCCTGGCGGCCGCACGTCACGGGACGCATCGAGGTCCATCCCGTCGACTGCGCCCACGGTGAGATGACCGCGCCCGGACCGCTCACGGCCATCGGCCGGGTCGTCGCCGGCCACCTCGACGCCCTCGCCGGCACCGAGGACCCCGGCACCGAGGACCCCGGCACCGAGGACCCCGGCGCCTGACCACCCGCCCGTACCCCTCGCCACCACTCCACGACCCTCACGAACCCCTCACAGGAACCGAGGCAGCCCATGTCATCCGGCCCTCACCGGGAACGCGTCGTCATCAAGATCGGCACCTCCTCGCTCGTCTCCGACGGGCGGCCCGACCCCGGCAAGCTCGCCGCGCTGGCCGACGCCGTCGTACGGCTGCGCGGCGAGGGCATCCAGCCGGTCGTCATCGGCTCCGGCGCCATCGCCGTCGGCAACGCCCTGCTGGCCGAGGCCGGCACCGCCGCGGACGGGCCGGCCGCCCGGCAGGTCGCGGCGGCCGTCGGACAGGGGCTGCTCTTCGAGGCGTTCCGCGTGGCCCTCGCCGCCCGTGGCCTGGTGGCGGCGCAGATCCTGCTCACCCCGCCCGACCTCACCGGGCCCGAGCACCGCGAGGCCGCCAGGGCGGTCCTCGAAGGCGCCCTCGACGCCGGTCTCGTACCCGTGGTGAACGAGAACGACGCGGTCATGGTGCGCAACAACGACGTACTGGCCGCCCTGCTCGCCGGCGCCCTGGGGGCCGGCCGGCTGCTGCTCCTGACCGACGTGCCCGGCCTGTACGAGAGCGACCCCCGCCGGGACCGGCACGCCCGCCGCGTACCGGAGATCGCCGTCATGACACCCGAGGTCGAGCGGCTGGCCGGTGCCGCGGCCCGCGGCCTCGGCACCGGCGGCATGGCCGCCAAGCTGTGCGCGGCCTGGATCGCCACGCTCGCCGGCGTCCCCGTCGTCATCGCGGGCGCCGACACCGAGGACGCGGTCGTGCGGGCGATGGCCGGCGACGACATCGGCACCCTCGTCCATCCCCGGGTGCCGGAGAAGGACCTGGACCTCGGCCGGCTGTGGCGGTCGCTGTCCGAGCCGCCCGCGGGCCGGCTCCTCTGCGCCCCCGAGGGCGCCGCCGTCCTCGCCGACGGCGGCGTACTGACCATCCGTCACATCAAGTCACACGAAGGCCAGTTCGGGCCCGGCGCCGTCGTCGACGCGGTCGGCGACGACTGGCGGGTCATCGTCCGCGGCCGGACCCGCCTCGGCTCCGGCGAACTGGCCGGACCCATCGGGCCGGACAGCGGCCCCACCGTGCTCCACCCCACCGATTACGTCACCATCCCGGAGGCCTGACATGACCACTGTTCCCACTGCCACCGCGTCCGTCACGGACGTCTGCCGCCGCGCCCGCGAGGCCTCCTACGCGGTCCGCGAGCTGACCACCGCGGTCAAGGACCGGGTGATCGCCGAGATGGCGGACGCCATCGACGCCGCGGGCGAGCGGCTGAAGGAGGCCAACGCCCTCGACCTGGCCGCGGCCCGCGAGAGCGGCACCTCCACCACCCTGATCGACCGCCTCACCCTCACCGACAAGCGCATCGCCGGCATGACCCAGGCGATGCGTACGATCATCGATCTGCCGGACCCCGTCGGCCAGGTGGTCGAGGGCCGCACCCGCCCCAACGGCATCCAGATCGAGCAGGTCCGCGAGCCCCTCGGCGTCGTCGCCGTCATCTACGAGGCCCGCCCCAACGTCACCGCCGATGTCGCCGCCCTGTGCCTGAAGTCCGGCAACACCGCCGTGCTGCGCGGCTCCTCGATCGCCCAGCACACCAACGCGGCCATCGCCGACGTGCTCACCGAGGTGCTCGCCCGCCAGGCGGACGTGCCCACCGACGCCGTCCAGCTCATCCGCGACTCCTCCCGGGAGGCCGCCCTCGAACTGCTCAAGGCCGAGGGGTACATCGACCTCCTCGTGCCGCGCGGCGGACCGGGCCTCATCAAGACCGTGAAGGACAACGCCACCGTCCCCACCGTCATCGACGGCGACGGCAACTGCCACGTCTACGTCGACGCCACCGCCGACCCGGCCATGGCCACCGACATCGTCGTCAACGGCAAGACCTCCCGGCCCAGCGTCTGCAACGCCGTCGAGACCCTGCTCGTCCACCGGGACCTCGCCGACAGCTGGCTGCCGGGCGTCCTCGACGAGCTGAAGGGCCTCGGCGTCGAGGTACGCGGCGACGAGCACACCCGCGCGGTGTGGCCCGACGCCGCCCCCGCCGAGGACAGCGACTGGGAGACCGAGTACCTGGACCTGGTGCTCGCCGTGAAGGTCGTCGACGACCTCGACGCCGCGCTGCGCCACATCAACCGCTACGGCACCCGCAACGCCGAGGCGATCGTGGCCCAGGACATCGCGGTGGCCCGCAGGTTCGCCCTCGCCATCGACTCCGGCAGCGTGTTCGTCAACACCTCCACCCGCTTCTCGGACGGCGGCGAGTTCGGCTACGGCGTCGAGATCGGCGTCTCCACCCAGAAGCTGCACGCGCGCGGACCCATGGGGCTCGCGTCGCTCACCTGCGTCAAGAACGTCGTGTGGGGAAGCGGGCAGATCCGTGTTCTGTGACACCCCCCGTCCACCCCTGCGGCCCCTGCCGCCGACTGCCACCGGCCTGTACCCAACGGAGAACGACACCACCATGACCGTGCAGACACTGCGGCACTCCAGTCTTATGGACTCCCTGTCGGAGGCCTCGTCGATCAGGACGAACAACCGGATCTACGAACTGCGCGCGGCCGGCGTGGACATCGTCACGCTGTCGCTCGGCGAGGCCTTCTTCGACCTGCCCACCCCCTCCTTCGAGGGCATGTCCGGCGCGCAGATCCACCACTACTCGCACTCCCGCGGCGTCCCCCTGCTCCGCCAGAAGCTGGCCAAGTACCACGAGACCTGCTCCGGCGCGCCCGTCGACCCCGAGACCGAGATCATGGTCACGGCCGGCTCCAAGGCCGCCATCTTCATGGCGCTGACCGCCCTCCTCGAACCCGGCGACGAGGTGATCATCCCCGAGCCGCTGTGGGTCAGCTACCCGGACCAGGTGCGCCTCGCCCGCGGCGTGCCGGTCATGACCCCGTGGTACGAGTCGGTCGGCGATCTGGAGCCGTACATCACGCCCCGCACCCGGGCCATCGTCGTCAACAACCCGCACAACCCCACCGGCCGGCGGCTCGGCGCGGCCGAACTGGCGGCGCTGCACGAACTGGCCGAGAAGTACGGCCTGTTCCTCGTGTCCGACGAGGCGTACCACGAGTTCGTGCCGGAGGGCGAGGTCTTCGTCTCCGCCCTGGAGCACGACCCGGACAAGCGCCACACCATCGTGTGCAACTCGATGTCGAAGAACTACGGCATCTCCGGCTGGCGCATCGGATACCTCATCGCCGACCGGTACTTCATGAACCAGGTGATCAAGCTCCAGCAGCACATGGTGACCTGCGCGCCGACCATCCTCAGCCACTACCTGGCCGAGCACTTCGAGACGATCCTCGACCACACCCGCCCGCAGATCCGCCGGGTCGTGGCCACACGCAACCGGATGGCCGGCCTGCTCGCGGACCGCGGCGTGCAGTGCCTGCCCGGCGACGCCACCTTCTACCTCTTCGTCTCGCTGGGCGAGTCACGGCTGAACTCCACCGAATTCGCCGAGCAGTTGCTCACCCGTCACGGCGTCGCCGTGGTTCCGGGCATCGGCTACGGCGCCTCCTGCGACCGGTTCGTCCGCGCGGCGGTGGGCGCGGAGAGCGACGAGCGGCTGGTGCGCGGCATGACCGCGATCGCCGACCTCGTGGCGGCGACCCGATGACGGCCCACGCCGACGGCACCGTCGCCCTCGTCGGCTGCGGACGGATGGCCCGCGCCCTGGTGCGCGGACTGATCGCCGCCGGACACCCCCCACAGCGGCTGACCGGGGTGTCCCGGACCGGCCGCGGGGCCCGGGCGCTGGCCGAGGAGTACGGCATCCGGACGGCCGGCACCGTGGCGGCGGCGGTGCGGGACGCCTCCGTCGTCGTCCTGGCCGTCCACCCGCACGAAACCGCCGACGCGCTCGCCGAGTTGGCCGGCGCAACGACCCCGCGCCACCTGCTGCTCTCGCTCGTCGCCTCCTGGCGCACCGAGGCCATCGCCGCGCGACTGCCGGACGTGCCCGTCGTCCGCGCGGTGCCCAACGTGGCGGTCGCCGAGCGGAACGGCGTGACCGTGCTCGGCGACACCCCCGACGGCACCGCCCTGGCCGCCGCCCGCGGCCTGTTCGACGGGCTCGGCCAGGTCCTCGTGCTCGACGAGGACCTGCTGGAGGCGGTCAGCGCGCTGTCCGGGGCGGGCCCCGCGCTGGTCGCCGGCTTCGCCGAGGCGCTCGCCGCGGCCGGCCGGGCCCAGGGGATACCGGCCGTGACCGCCGACCTGCTCGCCGCACGAGCGGTATGCGGCACGGGCGCCCTGCTGGCCGGGGGTGCGACCCCCGCGGCCGTGATCGACTCGGTAGCCTCCCCGGGAGGCATGACCGAAGCGGCGCTGCGCCGGCTCGACGAGGGCGCCTTGCCCGAGTCCGTACGGCAGGCGGTGGACGCGGCGGTCCGCCTCTCCTACGGACGGCTCGTGACCGCCTGAGCCGCGACCGCACCACCCGGGCCGCTCCGCACCCGCGCCGTCCCGCGCCGCCGCGCGACCCGCACCCAGACCTGGAGAGAAGATGAGCAACGATCCGCCCCTGCCGAAGGCCTTTCGGCGTGTCTGGGCGGCCGCGTCCGTGTCGTCGTTCGGCGACGGCGTCTATCTGACCGCCCTCCCCCTGCTCGCCGCGAGCCTGACCCGTGACCCGCTGCTCCTGTCCGTGATATCCGCGGCCGCCCTGCTGCCCTGGCTGCTGTTCGGGCTGGTGGGCGGCGCGCTGGTGGACCGGTGGGACCGGCGGGACACGATGTGGCTGACCGACGCGGCCCGCGCGCTGCTGCTGCTCGCGGCGGTGGCCGGCGCCGCCGCCGGCCTGCTCAGCGTGCCGCTGCTCATCGCCCTCGCCTTCGTGCTGGGCATCGGGCAGATCCTCTTCGACACGGCCTCCACCGCGTACCTGCCGGAGCTGCTGGACCGGGACCCCGCCAAGCTGAAACCGGCCAACGCGCGGCTGCGCGGCTCGGTCGACGTCCTGGACGGTTTCGTCGGACCACCGTCGGGTTCGCTGCTGTTCACCCTCGGGCGGACCGTGCCGCTGCTCGTGGACGCCGTGTCCTTCCTCTTCAGCTCGCTCGTCATCCGCACCCTGCCGGCCACCGCGCCCCGGCCCCGTCCCGCGCGCCGTCCCCTGCTCAAGGAGGCGGCGGACGGCGGCAGATACCTGCTGGGCAACCCGCTGCTGCTCGGTCTGTCCCTGCGCCCCGCGCTCGGCAACTTCGCCTTCAGCGCGGGCACTTCGGTCTTCGTCCTGTTCGCGCAGGAGAAGCTGCACCTGGGAGCCGCCGGGTACGGCCTCCTGCTCAGCTGCGAGGCGGTGGGCGGTTTCCTCGGCAGCATGCTGTCGGCGCGGATCAGCGACCGGCTGGGCACGGGCGGCGCGCTCATCCTGACGGCGGTGCTGCTCACCGTCGCCCAGACGTCCATCGGGCTGACCAGCAGCGCGGTCCTGGCCGGCATCGCGCTGGCCCTGCGGGCGGCGGCGCTGAGCGGCACGATCGTCCTGTCCGGCGCGGTCCGGCAGACGATCGTGCCGGACGAGCTGATGGGCCGGGTGGCCGCGGCCGGCCGGCTGCTGGGCCTGGGTGCCGCTCCCCTCGGGGCGCTGCTCGGCGGCTGGCTGGCGACGGTCGGCGGCCTGCGCGCCCCCTACCTCGCGGGGGCCGTCTTCCTCGCGGCGAGCACCCTGATCAGCCTGACGATGACCTCCAACCGCAAGGTGGAGGCGGCCCTGGCCGCGGCCGAGCGCGCCCGGGCCGAGTCCGCCGGGCGGGCCGGGGACGAGGAGGTGACGGTGGCCGCCGAGGCGGGGAACCGAGAGGTCAGGGGCGGGGACTGAGAGTCCCGGAGCGGCGGTGGTGGGCGCGGGCCCGGCAGCCCGGCCGGTGCCGGCCGCCCCGCCCGTTACTGGAGCAGCCCGCGCTGGGCCGCCACGAAGCCCGCCTGGAAGCGGCTGCGCGCGTCGAGCGTCCCCATGAGCTGGGCCACGACCCTGCGGTACGAGCGCAGGGCCATGCCCATCTGGCGGGCGGCCGTCTCGTCCTTGGTGCCCAGGGCCAGTTGGCGCAGCACCTCGCGGGAGACGGGCGGCAGTTCGTCCGGCTCCGCCGGCCCGGCCTCCGCCTGTTCCCCGGCCGGCACGGGCATCGTCAGGGAACGAGCGAGCAGGGGAGTGAAGGGCAGTCTGCGCCCGATGAGGGCGCCGTCGCTGTAGTCCTCGCCGTTGCGGGCCAGTACGACGACGGACCGGTCGATGATCGCCATCCGGGGATTCTCCCCGGGCGCGGTGTGGACCTGCATCCCCTCCCTGGCCAGTTCCGCGAGGCCGTGCTCCGGGCGATCGGCCCGGTGGGACGGGGGCGTCGGAGCGTAGATCTTCACACTGACGCCGGTGCTGCCGCTGACGCTGTGCGCGGCGGTGATGTCCACCTGGTCCTGGACGGAGCAGGTCGCCGGCATCGACAGGAGGACCTCCCGCCGCGCGTCATGGATGGCCCGACGCACTTCCGCCGCGCCCGCGTAGTTCATCTGCATGGCATCCCCCTCGATCTTTGTCATGCCCAGTAGAAGGGTCTTGGCAAACTGTTGTCAACCACTTGCCAAGCCGAGGGGTCGTGTGAATTCGCAGGTGGGAAGCCTTTTGGTGACTCCCGACGACTGCGGTCGCCGTAACGGAGCTGGTACCGGGTGTTTTTGGGTGCGCGTTCGATCATTTTCGAGACAACCAAGTGGCAAGATGGTTGCCTTGAGCTTTGACAGGCTTCATGGCCGTACGGGGGTTGGTTTCATGTCCGACAGTCGTGTTCAGGTGACCGGGCAACCGGCGTTCGGCCGAAGACTCCGCGCGCTCCGCGTCGCGCGCGGGCTGTCACAGGCCGAGCTGGCGGGCCCGGAGCTGTCGGCCGCCTATCTGTCACGACTGGAGTCGGGCACCCGTCCGCCCACCGAGCGCGTCCTGTCCCTGCTCTGCGCCCGCCTCGACGTCACGCCCGCGGATTTCTCGCCACCGGTCGGCAGCCCCCTGGCGCGCGCCCTCGCGGCCGTCGCCACGGCGGGCGGGGCACCGCGCACCGCCCGGGAACTGGAGGAAGCCCTGAGCAAGGACGAGGACGGCGACGCCGCCCTGCGCTGGCAGGCGCAATGGCTGCTGGCGGACTACTACCACGCCGAGGGCCGGCACCACGACGAGATGCGGCTGCTGCCGGAACTCATCGCGCTCAGCGACGCGATCGACCTGCCCGACGCCCGGGTGAGGTCCCGGGTCCGGCTCGCCCGTCGACTGCGCGCGATCGGCGACCTGACCGAGGCGCGCGCCGCCGCGGAGGACGCCCACACACTGTCGCTGACCTGCCGACTGCCCGACCAGGACGTCGCCGAGGCGGCGCTCACCCTCATCTCCGTCGACGCGGCGACCGGACAACTGGCCGAGGCGCGACGAAGAGCCGACGAACTCGCCGAGTCGCTGGGCCGGAGCACCGGGGACGGCCCGCACGGCCAGGTCTCGAAGCGGCTGAGGACGGAAGTCCTGTGGACCGCCGCCGCGGTGGCCCTGCGCCAGGGCGACCGGCAGGCCGCCACCGACCGGCTCCGGGCCGCCCTGGACGGCATGCCGAGCAACGAGGACCCCGTGCTGTGGCTGCGCCTGCGGCTGGCGGCGGCCTCCATGTACCTCCAGATGAACCCGCGCGACACCGAGCAGGCGGCCCGTCACCTGGCGGACGCCGCCGCCTCGGTGGCCGTGATCGGCACCCCCCTCCAGCGCCTGGAACTGCTGCTCCTCCAGTGCCGCCTCGCCTTCCACGAGGGCAGACTCACCGACGCGCGCGCCCTCGACGAGCTCCTGGACCCCTGTCCCGAGGGCATGGCTCACCGGGACCTGGTCACCCTGGCCGTCCTGCGCAACCAGATGGCCCTGCTCGACGGCGACCGCGCCACCGCCGTGGCCGAACTGGAGCGCCTGGCCAAGGAAGCGCACGAGTCCGGCAACGTGGAACTCGCGGGCGAGATCTGGCGCGCCCTCGCGGAATCGCTGGCGGGGGCGTGACGCGGGGGCCGTGACGTGGAGGCGAGGCGCGGGGGCCGTGACGTGGAGGAGAGGCGCGGAGGAGAAGCGCGAAGTCAGCCCTGTCTCCCGGCCCAGTACGCGGCCCGTACCTCCCCCTCCGCGAAGTCCCGGCGCGGCAGACGCAGGCCGAGGGACTCCTCCAGGGCGTGGAAGTACAGGTCGAACGTGCTGGTCAGTTCGGGGTGGTCCAGCTCGGCGCGGCGCACGGCCCGGTTGAGGAAGTCCAGCTCGCCGCCCCGCAGATAGGGAGCGCGGCCGTGCTCGTACCAGATCAGCTCCAGCGCGCCCCAGCCGTCGTCGACGCGGCGGCCGTCCCGGATGTAGTCGAAGGTGTAGATGGCCTTCGCGGAGGTGGCGGTCAGCCACACGCTCTCCTTGATCCCGAGCGCCTCGTACGCCTCCTTGTCGGCGAAGGACCCCGGCGGCGTGTCGTGGTGCAGCAGGAACGTCCACCCGCCGGCCTGCCCGAAACAGCAGCTTTCCCACTGGCGGTCCCAGTGGGCCCGGCCGCCGTCCACGGCCCGCAGGTCCTTCAGCCGGGTGCCGGCCGCGACCTGCGCGGGGTCCGCCCCGTACAGCAGGGCCAGCCGCTCGGCGTCGACACTCGACCCGGGCGCCGCGCGGAAGAAGGCGAGGGTCGTGTACGGGTCCTGCTCACGCCAGGACTCCGCTATCCAGGCCAGCCCCTCCAGCGGGTCACGCCCGCACGCCGCCACCGTCCCCGTGTCCTCCAGGCCGCCACCGCGGAACCGTCTGCCCCACACCGGGTCGATCCGCTCCAGCGCCTCGGCCACCTCCTCCAGGCTGTCTCCGCGCCCGCGCATCGCGGCCTCGGCGATCAGATAAAGCACCTGTTCGAGGTCGCGGGTGGCGAAGACCTCCCGATAGGGGCCGTGTTGGCCGCGCACCGTGCCGTCCGCGTCCAGCAGCAGACACAGCCCGCCGTCCGACGCCTCCGCGGCACGCTCGGTCCACTCGTCCAGTTCGTCGTCCGAGAGGGCCACGGGCGGCAGCCCGACATCCTGGAGCAGGGGGTGTTCGGCGGCCTTCCGCCGCCAGGCCTCCGCGAGTGTCCGCTTGGTGATCTCCATGGCGTGAGCATAGGAAGGGCCACTGACAACGGCGCCCGGCGTGGGCGGGCAGCCCCGCGACCGGCAGGCCCTCATGGTCGAACGCTTCGGACCCTCGGGCGACGTGCGGTATCACTGGTCGATGGACGACGCGCAGATCGCCTGGTCGCGCGACGGCAGGGTGTTCCTCACCGGCCGCCTCACGACGATCGGCAGCGTCAGCACCGTCCAGCAGTCCTGGCTGTGGTCCTGGGCGAACGAGTCCCTGCCCCGCGCGGTCGTGGGTGACATCGAGCGGGTCCGGCGGTTCGGCGAGGAGAACGACTACCCCGTCCTGCCGTGGCCGGGCTTCGACCACCACCTCGAACTCGTCGCCGAGGCCCGGCTGGTCACGTACAACTCCACTTCCTGATCCACGACTTGGCGCGCACCGCCGAATGACGGCGACGGGCGCCCACGCCAGTGGTCGTTCGCGGAGAGGGCAGGATTCGAACCTGCGTGGACCCCTGGGGGTCCGACCGTGAGGCGTGCTCAGTGGTCCCCGATCAGCCGCTCCGGGCACCTCTCCATGTGCGCGGCTCCGGGGGGCGGTGCCCGTTGCCGTTCACATGGAAGAGAGTGACAGGCGGCGCTGACGCGGCACCGACGCGGTGCTGACCGGGGCCTGACGAGTGTCCCTACGCCTCGCCGGTTCCGGCCAGTTGATATGTGTATTGGCCATTCGTGTCACAGGAATGTCTCAGCGCCAGATGCCGCGCAACCGGCGTGACGGAGGTGCTGTCTGGATAGTCGCAAGGCCCGCTCACCAGGAGCGGGACCCGTCCCCAGGGGGAAATCGATGCGCGTTCGGAAGATCTCGATGCTGGCTGTCGCCGGTGTGGCCCTCGGCCTGTCGCTCACGGCCTGTAGCGGCAGCGGCTCCGACAGCGCCGCGCCCTCCTCGGCCGCTTCCTCCGCCTCCACGAGCACCGCACAGCCGGTCCCGTCCGCTTCCGGGGCCGCCCAGGGCTCGACCCCCACCACGCCGCCGGCCACTTCGAAGAAGCCCGGGGTGAGTTGTACCAACCAGATCGACTACGCGGGTGACCCGAGGTCGAACGCGGAGATCAACAGCATCGGCGAGAAGACGGGTCACTGCCCCGCGCCGGAGAAGGGCACCAAGCCCTCGGGCACTTCGAAGAAGCCCGGGGTGAGTTGCACGAACCAGATCGACTACGCGGGTGACCCGAGGTCGAACGCGGAGATCAACAGCATCGGCGAGAAGACGGGTCACTGCCCCGCGCCGGAGAAGGGCACC
>NZ_JBEZND010000007.1:229816-277711 GCF_040706415.1 Streptomyces sp. NPDC048106
CCAAGCCCTCGGGCACCCCGAAGAAGTCCGGGGTCAGCTGCACCAACCAGATCAACTACGCCGGTGACCCGAGGTCCAACGCCGAGATCAACTCCATCGGCGACCAGACCGGCTACTGCCCGCCGGTCCAGCACTGATTTCCCCCGGGTCCTGATCACAGACGGGACCGACACGAGCGTGACCGCCGCCCGCCAGGGGTGGCGGTCTTCTCATTTCCGGGAAAACGACGTTCCTGACGTCAACTTCGGTTGATCGTATCGCCGGTTCAGGTGCTTGCGAGAGGTTCTGCGCTTATCTGGTGTTCCGCTAGAAAATAATTAACTCAACGACAACGCCATCGAACTGGAGTGATACATGCGCCGTACCCGGATCGCCCTGCTCGCCGCGGCCAGTGCCCTGATCGCGGTCAGCGCCACCGCCGGCACCGCCCACGCGGCGGAAGAGGGCGACGTCGTGGTGTTCAGGACGGAACTGTCACCGTTGACCGTCTACCACGACCCGTACGGATGCCAGAAACTCCCGCTGGACGCACATGTGCTGACGAACCGCACCGACCGGCCGGTCACGGTGTACGGCGACCCCTTCTGCCTGACCCCCGGCCTGGTCGTGCTCCCCGGACACGGCTCGCACGTGGCGCCCGGCAGCGGCAGTTTCTCCGCCTGAGCCACAGCCGTCCTGTTCGCCTCACACCTGCTTCCACACCTTGGAGAACCTGCGCACATGGCCGCCGAACTCGTCGTCATGGGTCTCGGGCATGTCGGACTGCCGCTCTCCCGAGCCGCGGTCTCGGCCGGCCTGACGACCGCTGGATACGACGTGTCCCGCACGGTGGTGAACGGCCTGACCGACGGCCGCTCACACGTCGGCGGGGTCGACGACGACGATGTCGCGGCCATGTTGCGCGCGGGCTTCCACGCCACGGACGACCCCGCGGTCCTGGAAGGCGCGCAGATCGTGGTGATCTGCGTCCCCACCGGGCTCACGGACGAGGGACTGCCCGACCTGTCCGCGGTCGAGGGCGCGACCGAGGCCGTCGCCGCCCGGCTGCGCCCCGGCACGCTCGTCGTCCTGGAGTCCACCAGCTACCCGGGCACCACCGAGGACGTCGTACGGCCGCTGCTGGAGCGAGGCAGCGGGCTCCAGGCGGGTGAGGACTTCCACCTGGCGTACTCGCCGCAGCGCATCGACCCCGGCAACCCGGCCTGGGACATCCGCAACACCCCGAAGATCGTGAGCGGCCACACCGCGCTGTGCGCCAAACACGCCGTCGCGTTCTACTCCCGGTTCGTGGACCAACTCGTCGTCGCCCGGGGCACCCGGGAGGCGGAGATGGCCAAGCTCCTGGAGAACACCTACCGCTACGTCAACATCGCGCTGGTCGACGAGGTGGCCCTGTTCTGCCACGAGACCGGCATCGACATCTGGGACGTGCTGCACTGCGCCTCGTCGAAACCGTTCGGGTTCGCGCCGTTCGCTCCCGGACCCGGCGTCGGCGGGCACTGCATCCCCGTCGACCCCCGCTATCTGGCCGCCCGCGCGGAGTCCCAGGGCTTCGCCTTCCGTACCCTGGCGGCTGCCCACGACGTACTGAGCCGCATGCCCGACCATGTCGTGGACCGCGCGCTGACCCTCCTCACCGAGGCCGTCGGCCGCCCCGAGGGCGCACGGGCCCTGCTGCTCGGCGTCACCTACAAACCCGATGTGGCGGACATCCGCGAGACACCGGCACGTCAGGTGGCCGAGGGACTGCTCGCCGCCGGCGTCGAGGTGTCGTACCACGACCCCTACGTGCCCGAATTCACCGTCGGCGGCCGGGCGTTGTGCCGCGCCGAGAACCTTCAGGACGCCCTGGACCAGGCCGACGTGGCCGTCCTGCTCCAGGACCACGCCTGCTACGCGAGGGAAACGCTGGGCCAGGCCCGCTGCGCCCTGCTGGACACCCGCGGCAAGGCCGTGGGCAGCAGAGTCACCCTGCTCTGAGCCCTCATCTCCCGCCGGCCCCGTCCGGCGCATCCTCCGGCCGGCCCGAAGCCGGCCCCCCATAGCCCGCGCACCGGCACCGCCGTGCGTGGTTGCGGCCCTGCCCAGGCGCCGCGGTTCGTCATCACCGCAACACCGTCTAAAAAGGAGAAACACATGAGCACTGCTGCCGCCAACGAGCGTCTGGCGAAGCGTTTCGAGAAGTGGGACACCGACGGCAACGGAGTCCTCGACGCCGCCGACTTCCAGAGCGAGGCCGCGCGGATCGCCCAGAACCTGGGCAAGGACGCCGGTTCGCCGGAGGTGGAGGAACTCGAGAACGCCTTCAACGGGCTGTACGAGTACCTGGCCGACAAGGCCGGTGTCGAGGCCGGCGGCGCCATCAGCCGCCAGCAGTTCCTCGACGCCACCGGGGACATGCTGTTCAAGGAGGGAGAGGCCAGCTTCAACCGTGCCCTGTCGCCCGTCGTGAAGGCGCTCATCCGCCTCTGCGACGACGACCACGACGGCCAGATCGACGCCCGCGAGTTCCAGGCCTGGCTGGCCGGTGTCGGCGTGCCGGTCTCCGAGGCCGGGCTGGCCTTCCAGAAGGTCGACAAGAACGGCGACGGGCGCCTGTCCGAGGACGAACTCCTCGAAGTCGTCCGCGACTTCCACTTCGGCCGGCTCGAGGTCGAGCTGCTCGGCTGATCCACCGGACCGTCTCCGGTGAACCGGGTGGCGCCGCCGGGCTCAGCGGCCGGCGCCACCCGGGTGCCCGGCCACACCGGTGAGGAGGCGGAGGCCGGACCCGTACGGGCCCCGCACAGCCGTGGGCCCCTGTACCCGAAGGCGGGTACAGGGGCCCACTCGCGTGGTCAGGATGCTTGGGGCGCGCCGTCTTCCTCCCCGACCCGGCCCTGTGTGAAGGTGACGGCCAGCTCCGGCCGCAGCTCCAGGTCCCGGCCGCTGACCGAACGGTCCGCGTGGATCAGGATGTTGTAGTGGTTCGGCAGATGACAGGCGTCGAAGCCCAGCACCCTGCCGACCGCCGTGTCCCCGACACACACCACGTCACCCCGGTCGATCACCCCGCCGCACCCCAGCTCGACGAAGCCCAGGAAGCCCACCCGGTCGATCCGGGCACCGGGACGCGGCTCCCACTGGTCGGTGGTGACCAGCTCGTGCACCTCACCGCGCCGGACACAGCGCGCCGCGTGCTCCGCCACCCGCATGCCCCGGTCCGTGCGCCGGTGCACCAGCACCTTGACCAGGGTGCCGCGCACCACGCGCTTCGGGCCGTCCTCCGCCGGGTTCACCGGCCCGCCTCCGCCGTCGGCGCCTGCGTCGTCGGTACCTGCGCCGCGGGCAGGGCGCAGTCATAGGCCGCCGCCACCAACTCCAGCGCGGGCAGCCCCCCGTGCGCCCCCGGACCGGCCGGGCGGCGCGCCCGCACGAGCCCCGCGAACTCGCCGAGGATCGCCTCGTACTCGTGCCACAGCGACCCCTTGAAGGCGGTGTGCCCGGCGAGCATGTCCGCGCGCAGCACCGCCCCGTCGGCCAACTCGACCTCGACGTCCTTGAGTTCGCCCGGATACGACCAGTCGAGTTCGACCGACGCCGTCGCCCCGGTGCGGGCCCGCAGCCGGATCAGCGCCCGGCGGTCGACGCCGTGGCCGTCGCGCTCGACCGCGCAACCGGTGACGGTGAGGTCGCCGAGCAACAGCCGTACCACGTCGAGGGCGTTGGGACCGTTGTCGGCCAGGCAGCCCCCGCCGCACCGACCCGGGTCCAGGTACCAGTCCTCGCCGCCGAGATGGTCCTCGATGCGCTCCAGGTACCGCACGCGGACCGCGCGGACCTCCCGGCCCGCCGCCCGGCGCGCCAGGTCGCGGACGGCGGTGTTGTAGCGGCGGTGGAACGCCGTCATCAGCGGGACCTCGCGGTGGCGCGCCAGGTCCACCAGCACGCGGCCCTCGACCGCGGTCAGGGCCAGTGGCTTCTCCACGCACACCGGGACACCGGCGCTCAGCGCGTCCCGGCACACGGGCAGGTGCACGTCGTTGGGGACGGCCACGACCAGGGCGTCCGGCCGGGCCTCGGCCAGCAGCGTCCGGTGGTCGCGAAAGCGCGCCGCCGGACCGGGGAGCCGCTCCAGGGCCCCCGCACGGGTGTCGCACACGGCGGTCAGCTCCCAGCCGGGCAGCCGTGCGGCGGCGGCCAGGTAGTAGGGGGAGATGGCGCCGAGGCCGATGACCCCGAGACGCAGGGGCCGGTTCATCGGCGGCCCCCGAGCAGACCGAGCGCGGTCAGTTCCTCGTACAGATGCGGCGGCAGCGGGATGCCGTCGCGGCGGCGCTCGGCCGCCAGCTCCGCCTCCCACCAGCCCGGATAGCGCACCGGTTCGCCGTCGCGCACCGGCGGGCAGTCGGTGAGCGCGGCGAACAGGGACCGGGTCGCGCCCGCCACGTCCGCGTCGGGGCGCAGCACCTGCGGGGCGATGGCGAGCAGGAAGAAACCGATGTCGTCGTCGCTGCCATGCGGTCGGCCGTCCCCTTCCAGGGCTTCGGGCGCGGGACCCACGGCCGCGCCGGAGACCACGGCGGCCAGCAGCTCCACCGCGATGCCGAGCCCGAAGCCCTTGTGCACGCCGGTCTCGGCGCTGCCGCCGAGCCAGCGCAGGAATGCCTCGCCGCGGTCGAAGGCGGCCGGGTCGGTCACCGGCTCGCCCGCCGCGTCCTCCAGCCAGCCCGCGGGCACCGGGTCGCCGCGGCGGGCGGCGACGCGCACCTTTCCGGTGGGGGCGACGGTGGTGCTCATGTCCAGCAGGAACGGGTGTCCGTCGACGGCGGGCGCCGCGACGCTGAGCGGGTTGGTGCCGAGCATCGCCACCGCGCCGCCCGGGGGCCGCGCGATGCGCTGGCCGCCGCAGTTGCTGGCGACCACGCCGATCATCCCGGCGCGAGCGGCACGGGCGGCGTGGAACCCGGCGCACCCGAAATGGGTCGCGCCGCGCACCGACACCAGCCCGACACCGTGCCGGCCGGCCCGGGCCACGGCGTCGTCCATGGCCTCGGCCGCGGCCCACAGGCCCAGGGCGCGGCGGGCGTCCACGACCGCGCAGGCGCCCAGGTCGGTGAGGGTCCGCGGTTCGGCGCGCGGATCGCAGCGGCCGGAGGCGAGCAACGGCAGGTACAGGCGGCCGAGGTTGAACACGCCGTGGGAGTCGAGCCCGGTCAGATCGCCGTGGCAGAGCGCGTCCGCGGCCAGCCGGGCCCGCGCGGCCGGGATGCCGTGGCCGGCGAACAGGGCGGTGAGCGCGGTGTGCAGCTCCGCGTGGTCGACCAGGACAGGGGTGTGCGCGGCCGCTCGGGGAGCGGGTGGTGCCGTCATCGGATTCCTTACGGGAGGGTGGTTCGGTTCTCTTCGGCGAAGGACGTGACGAGCCGGCGGATCACGCGGGCGAAGTCCTCCAGGTCGGCGAGGTCCACGAACTCGCCGGGCGCGTGGGCGCGGTTGGCGGCCAGCGAGCCGGGCCCCAGCACCGCGGTGAAGGCGCCGTCGAGGCCCGCGGCCCAGACGGCGTCGCAGGTGAAGCCCGGGTCGTCGGCCGGGGGCCGGGCCCCCGCCCGGGCCAGGAGCGCCTCGGCCCACGGGTCGCGGTTGTCCAGCGCGGGCAGCCCCTGCTTGTCCCAGCCGAGCCGGGTGATCCGTCCCGCGTCGCGTGCGGTGCGGCCGAACTCCCGTGTGGCGCTGAAGAGTTCGGTGAAACGGCCGAGACCGTCGGCGAACTGCCGGGTCACCGCGGTCTTCAGGCGGCCGCCATCGGCGGTGGTGCGGTACGACAGGTTCAGCAGCAGCGTGCCGGTGCCGTGGACGCGGTTGTGGGTGCGGCCGGTGTGCAGCCCGGCGACGCACACCCGGGCGCCGGGCACGGCCCCGTCCAGACGGGCGGCGAGATGCTGGGCGAGGAAGCCGAGCAGCACGGTGGCGTTGTGCCCGGCGTCCGGATGGTCGTCCACCGCGTCCTCGCCCGCCACGGTGATCCGCGCGGTCATGGCGGCGGTGGCCCGGGGCAGCGCGCGCAGGCCGGTCGGCTCGCAGAACACGTTGAGCCGTCCGTGATGCCCCGCCTCCAGCAGCGGGCGGGTGCCGTAGGTGCCCAGGGCACCGCCCTCCTCCCCGGCGACGGCCTGGACCAGCACGGTGACGTCCCGTCCGACGGCGGGGTGCGCGGCGGCGGCCGTCAGCCCGGCGAGCAGGGCGACGGCGGGCCCCTTGGCGTCGACCGCGCCCCGGCCGGTGAACCGCGTGCCGTCGAAGACGGGCGGGGTATGACCGGCGACGGTGTCCAGGTGAACGTTGAACATCACCGTGTCCGCGCGGGGACGTTCGGGGCCCAGCCGCAGCAGCAGACTGGGCTGTCCGGCGAGGAAGCGCGGATCGCGGGCGGCGGCCCGGACCGTGGCCGGAACGCCGGGGCGGTCCAGGCAGCCGGCGGGCGGCGCGGCGAGCCGTACCGTGTGGAACCCGGCCTCGGCGGCGGCCGCCGCGTAGCGCTCCAGGAGCTGGGGCAGCCGGGAGGGCGGATCGTCCGGGGCCGCCTCCAGCGGGTTGACGCTCGGCAGCCGCAGCAGGTCCAGGAGCAGTGCGCGGTGCCGTCCGGTGAACACAGCGCTCACGCCGGGCCCTCCGGGAGGCCCGCCAGCAGGGCGGCCAGCGCCTGTCCGGCCCGGACGAAGAGGTCACCGGCGTCCGCACCGGCCCGGGCCAGTCCCTCGTGGGGCCGCACGGCGAGGTGCGGTTCGAGGGAGAGCGCCCCGGTGTAGCCGTGGGCGGCCAGGATCCGCAGGCACTCGGCCACCCCGGCGGCGCCCTCGCCGGGCAGGGTGTAGGCGGTGGAGCCGTCCGGCAGGCGGACGGCGTCCTTGATGTGGACGTGCGCGACGTGTGGCGCGAGCTCGCGGAGCATGGCCGGGGCGTCGTAGCCGTACGGGACGCCGTTGCCGGTGTCGAACAGCAGCCGCAGGGCGGGGCTGTCGACGGCGCGCAGCAGGCGCAGCGCGCGGTCGGCCCGGTCTCCGGCCCAGCCCGCGCAGTTCTCGTGCACCAGCAGCAGGCCCGCGCGCGCGGCGCGGTCCGCGAGGACGGCGGTGCGGGCCAGCACGCGGTCGGCCCATTCCCGCTCCGGCAGGCCGTCGTTCGGGTACGACATGATCCGCACCAGACGGCAGCCGAGGGCGGCGCACCGCTCGGCCAGCACATCGAGTTCGGCGAGGTCAGGGCCGAGGTCGCCGGTGACGGGACGCGACCAGTTCCCGATCCGGGACGCCACGGCGGTCACGGTGACGCCCGCGTCCGACAGCCGCCGGGCGAGCGTCCCGAAGGCGGTGGGGGAGAGGTCGGCCAGTGCGGTGCCGTCGACCGCGCGCAGTTCGATGGCGGTCCAGCCCAGGCGTCGTAGCGCGGCCAGTTGGCCGCCCGCGCCGGGCGCGGCCTCGTCCCCGATGCCGGCCAGCGGTCCGAAGCCGTGGGCGCCGACGTGCTGTGAGCCCATGTCAGCGGCTCCCGGCACGGGCCCGCGGTACGGTGGCGACCGGTACGGCGGCGGGCCGCGGTACGACGGCACAGTGCTCGCGGGCCTCGCACAGGAGGCGGGCGGTCGCGTGGGCCAGCGGGAAGTTCGCGGCGTCGGCCGTTCCCGAGGCGAAGCCGCGGTAGGCGCCCTCCAGGAAGTCGGTCAGGGCGTCGTCGCGGAAGACGTGGTGCCCGGCTTCGGGCCCGGCGTCCGGACCGTGCACGAGGAGCTGGGCATGGTCGTCGTCCTCGCTCAGCGGAAAGTGCGCCGTGGCCGTCCCGCCCTCGAACTCGCAGACGACGCTGCGCTGGCGGACGGGCGCGCCGAGGTCGGAGCGCAGCAGCGTCGTCACCCCCGACCGGTGCTCCAGCTCGACGTGCGCGCCGCCGAGCCGGGGCAGCGCGCGGTCCTCGCAGCGCAGGTCCCAGCAGCGCGCGGCGCCGAGTTCGGCCGGACCGGCGAGGTCCAGGGCGAGCGCCAGGGAGTGGGGGATCTCCACGTCCAGGGCGGTCGGATGGCCGTCGGTGGTCAGCGACCGCACGAAGCGGGGTTTGTGCTGGTCCACGGTGATGCGGCGGAGGGGGCCGAGTACCTCCTCGCGGACCAGCCGGCGCAGCCGCCCGGCGAGCCGGGAGCTGGTCCAGTGCGATACGACCACCACGTCGAGCCCTGCCTGCTCCCGGAGTCGGACCAGGGCGTCGAGTTCGGCCGCGGAGGCGGCGAGGGGTTTCTCCACGACCAGCCGGCGGACGCCGTGTGCGGCGAGCCGCGCGATCACCTCGTACCGCAGCCGGGGCGGCGTGCACACATGGGCCACCGCCGTGGCGGGGTCCACCCGGGCCAGGGCCTGGTCCAGCGTGCTGACGGCCGTGAGCTCACCGGGCGCGCCCGCGCTCCCCGGTGCGCCGGCGCGCGGGTCGCAGCCGACCGCGGGCAGGGCGATGAGCGGATCGTCCGTGGCCCCCGTGCGCCGGGCGAGCCGGACGAGGGTCCTCAGGTGCAGTCCGGAACCGGAACGGCCGAGCCCGACCACGAGGGGCTGCAGCACGGGGCCTCCTGGGAAAGGGGAAGAGGGGAAGAGGCGAGAGAACACCGGGCGCGGGACGCGCCGTTCGCGTCACCTCGCGCACAACTCCGGTGCGCCGCACGACTATTGCGGCCCGGTGAGGAAAGGGTCAAGCGATCCGGAACGCCGTTACCCACAAAGTGTGAAGATGATCCTTTCCTTTCTCCGTCAGTGGAAGAGTCCGACTAGCGTTGCCGTTCCACAGAAACGACGGGACGGGTGAGAGTTTGCCTTCCAGTGGACAGTTTCGGGCGTCGGCCGGGGGCGCGTCACCGACCGCCGCGGGGACGGCCGAACCGATTCCCTTCTTTTCCCAGGCCGCGACTTTCGAACGGTTGTGGCCATCCATCGAAAAAGCGTTGGACGACGTTTTCGACAGCGGCAAATTCAGCCACGGAAAACAGGTCGGACAACTCGAGGCGGCCCTCGCGCGGTACACCGGTGCCCGGCACGTGATCGGTGTCAACAGCGGCACCGACGCGCTGGTGCTGCTGCTGCGCGCCTGCGGACTGCGGCCCGGCGACGGGGTCCTGGTGCCGGCGTACTCGTTCTTCGCCACCGCCTCGGCCGTCGTACTCGCGGGCGGACGGCCGCAGTTCGTCGACATCGACCCGCGCACGTACGCGATGGACCCCGCGGCGCTCGACGCCGCCGTCACCCCGCGGAGCCGGTTCGTGATGCCGGTGCACCTGTTCCACACGATGGCCGACATGGCGGCGGTCGACGCCGTCGCCCGGCGGCACGGCCTGACGGTCGTCGAGGACAGCGCCGAGGCGATCGGCATGCGCCGGCGCGGCGTCCACGCGGGCCTGCACGGCATCGGCGGCGTCCTGTCCTTCTTCCCCGCCAAGACGCTCGGCGCGATCGGCGACGCCGGGGCCGTCCTCACCGACGACCCGGAGGTGGCGGCCACCGTCGCGGCCCTGCGCCACCACGGCAGGGGCGGCCGTACGCTGAACCACTTCCCGGCCATCTCCACCGAGAGCGCGCTGCCGGGCGCGAACAGCAAGATGGACGACATCCAGGCGGCCGTCCTGCTCGCCAAACTGCCCCTGCTTGAGGAGCACATCGCGCGCCGCGCCGAACTGGCCGCCGCCTACACCGCCCGGCTGCGGGACCTGCCCGGGATCCTCCGCCTGCCGCGGACCACCGCCGAGACGCCGGACGACCGCGACGTGCACTACGTCTACCTGATCGAGACCGAGCACCGGGACGCCCTGGCCGACCGCCTCGACCGGCAGGGCATCGGCACCGAGGTCTACTACCCGCTGCCGCTGCCCCACCAGCCCGCCTTCGGCCACCTGGGCCACCGGCCCGGCGACTTCCCGCACGCGGAGGCGGCCGCCCGGCGGGCCCTGGCCCTGCCGCTCCACCCCGATCTGAACCCCGGCGACCTGGACCGCGTCTGCGACGCCATCGGGTCCTTCCTCGCCACGACGAGGACCACCGCATGACCACCACGCCTCCCGCCGCCGTCCCCTTCTTCCCGCCCGCCCTCTTCGAGGCCGACCGCGGCGAACTGATCGGTCTCGTCCGCGAGGTGGGCCTCGACCCGGAGCAGCGTTTCATCCTGGGCGCGCGCACCGCCGCCTTCGAGGAGCTGCTGCGCGCCGATCTCGGCGCCGCCGACGCGATCGCCTGTTCCAGCGGCACCTCCGCGCTCTCGCTGGTGCTGCGCGCCATGGACATCGGCCCCGGCGCCGAGGTGATCGTCCCCGCCTTCGGCTGCGCGCCCCTGGCCTCCTGCGTCGTCGAGGTCGGGGCCACCCCGGTCTTCGCCGACATCCGGCCGGACACCATGACCATGGACCCGGACCACGCCGAACGGCTCGTCACCGAGCGGACCAGGGCGGTGCTGCCCGCCCACATGTTCTCCGTGATGGCCGACATGCCCCGGTTCGCCGAGCTGGCCCACCGCCACGGACTGCGCCTGCCGGAGGACTCGGCGGTCGCCCAGGGCGGCGTGCTGCGCGGCGTGCCGGCCGGACTGTGGGGCGAGGCGGGCGTCTACTCCTTCGTCCAGGTCAAGACGTGCGGCATGCCCGGCGAGGGCGGCATGGTGATCACCCGGGACCCGGCGCTCGGCGAGCGGGTGCGGATGCTGCGCAACCACGGCCAGCACCCCGGGCGGCGGTTCGTCCACCACGCCGTCGGCGTCAACAGCCGCTTCGACGAGATCCAGGCGGCCTTCCAGACGCACCGCTACGCCGGTTTCCCCGCACGCCTCGCGCGGCGGGCCGAGATCGCCGCCTACTACACCGAGCGCTTCACACCGCTGGCCGACCGCGGTGTGGTCCCGCCGCCGCCCGACGGGGACGGCCGGTGCTACTACGTGTACACCGTCCTCGCCGACGCCCGGGAACCGCTCGCCGCCCACCTGGCGCGGCACGGAGTGGCCACCCACGTCTACTATCCGCGCCCCCTGCCCGCGCACGGCGCCTTCGCCCCCTACGCGCCGCCCGGCGCGCGCTGGCCCGCCGCCGAAGAGGCCGCCCGCCGCCATCTGGCGCTGCCGGTGCACCACCTGCTGACCGATGCCCAGGTCCAGCGGGTCGCCGACCTCGTGTGCGCCTTCGCCACCGGACACGGCTGACGGGCGGCGGCCGTCCGCCGCCGACCCGTGCCGGCCGCCCGCCCCCGCGGGGCGAGACCCCCGCGGTCCCGCCCGGTGGGCGCGGGCACCACCTCACACAGACCCAACCTGAAAAGGCCCCATGACCGACAGCATCGTGGCCGGCCCTCCCACGGCCGCCGCCCACGCCCCCGGCAGACTGCGCGCCTACGCGCGACTCGGCAAGCTGGACGTGTACGACTACTACCTCGGCATCCTCCTCGCCCTGACCGCCGCCCTCTTCCCGCTCGGCGACTTCACCGTCCGCGCCGCGCTGGTCCTGGCGCTCTTCCTGGCCGGGGAGATCGCCGTCCTCATGGCGATGGTCGCCCTGGACGACGTCACCGGCTTCCGCGACGGCAGCGACCTCGCCAACTACGGCCCCGACAACCCGCTGCGCAGCAAGGCACGCAAACCCCTGGTCGCCGGGGTGCTGACGGCCTCCCAGGCACTGCGCTTCGCCTGGACCTGCGCGGCGGCGGGCGCGCTGCTGTGGACGGCCGCCGTCGTGCTCGCGCCCCATCGGCCGCTGTGGGCGCTCGTCGCCGCGGGCGCGCTGTTCGTGGTGTCGCTGCAGTACTCGTACGGCCTGAAAATCAGTTACCACGGCTTCCAGGAGGCGTTCCTCGTCGCCCTCGGAGCCGTGCTGGTCATCGTCCCGTACGGCCTGCTGACGGGGGAGTCCGCCGGCTTCCTGATGGTGCAGGCGGTGCTGTTCGGGTTCGGGCCGCTGATGTTCGGCGTCTACTCCAACACCAACGACGTCGAGGGCGACCGGGCCGTGGGCCGCCCCACCGTGGCCGCCCTGGTCTCGGAACGGGGCAACGCCGTCTTCATCGGGGCGCTGTCGGCGGCCGAGTTCCTCATCGGCGCCCTCGCCTCGCTCACCGGCGCGGCCCCCTGGTGGTTCGCGCCGCTGATGCTCCCGGCGACCGCGCTGCGCACCCGGCAGTACCTCACCGGGTTCGTCCGCGGCGACATCATGACCGCCCGCCGCACGGGCTTCACGGTGCACCGGCTCAGCGTGCTGCTGATGACCGTGGCCAACGTCCTCGTCGGATGGGGGGCCACCCGATGACACCCGAACTGGACGTCGCCGTCGTCGGCGCCGGCATCGCCGGGCTGACCGCCGCCCACGAACTGCGCCGCGCCGGGCTCTCCGTCCGCGTTCACGAGCAACTGCCGCACGTGGGCGGCCGGATGCGCAGCCTCCGGCACGAGGGCTGGACGATGGACACGGGCGCCGAACAGGTCGCCTCCCGCGGCTACCGCGCCACCTGGGAACTGCTGCGCCGGCTCGGCGTCACCGCGGCGGACGTGCCCCGGGTCGGCGGCGGGGTGGCCGTCTGGCGCGGCGGCCGCGCCCGTCCCGGCCTCGGGGAGAGCACCGCCGTGCTCACCGGCGCCGGGTTGTCCGCCCGCGCCCGGCTCGACCTGGCCGCCTTCTCCGCCTGGTCCGGGCGCCGCCGCGCCGGCTTCGACGGCGACCACCCGCAGAGCACCCCGCTGGGCGCCGCCACCGTCCGGGAGGCGACCGCGCGCTACCACCGGGATCTGCACGACTACCTCTTCCAGCCGGTCGCGGGCTGCTTCTTCGGCTGGGACACCGCCCGCTCGGCGGCCGCCCCCCTGGTCAGCCTGCTGCTGGAGGCAGGGTCCCCGTCCGGCTGGCGCACCTACCGGGACGGCATGGACTTCCTCGCCCGCCGGCTCGCCGACGGCACCGAGGTCGTCACCGGCCGCCCGGTGCGCGAGGTCGTCGACGCGGGCGGGCACGCCGTCCTGCGCTTCGACGACGGCGAGGTCAGGGCGCGGGCCGCGGTGCTCGCCGTACCCGCGCCCGTCGCCGCGGCCCTGCGCCCCGAAGCCCCCGCCTGCGAACGGCCGTTCCTCACCGCCTGCACCTTCACCCCGATGATGAAGGTGAGCTGCCTGCTGGACCGCCCGCTGGCCCCGGCCGCCCGGCGCCCCGTGCACATCCTGCTCACCCCGGCCGCCGAGGAACAGGTGCTCTCCGGGGTCGTCGTGGACCACGCCAAGGACCCCGGCCGGGCCCCCGCCGACCGCGGTCTGATCACCCTCGTGGCCGACCCGCACCGGGTCCCCGAACTGCTGGACGCCGACCCCGCGGAGGCCGCCGACCTGCTGGTCCACGCGGCCGAACGCTATGTCCCGGGCATCGGCGCCGCCCGCCGCCACCACTTCGTGCACACCTTCCGCCACGGCCTGCCGGAAGCCACCCCGGCGGCCCTCGCGGAACGCGCCGCCTTCCTGAACCGGCCCGTTGCCGCGGTGGAGTACGCCGGCGACTGGGTGATGCTCCGGCCCGCGTCCGAAGGCGCCGTCCGCGCGGGCGCGCTCGCCGCGTCCCGCGTCCTGAGCCGGCTGGGACGGCCCCGTCCGGCCGGCCCCGAGCGACTGGAGGAGACCGTTGCGACCGCATGACATGGGCACCCTGTTCGACGAGGCGGCGGCCGGCGGCGCCCGCACCGTGTTCCACCTGGACCGCCCCTTCGACCTGGCCCCCGAGGCCGGAACCCGCTGGAGCGTCGCCGACCTCGCGGACCTCGTCCGTGCCACCGCCGCCCGGCTGACCGACGCCGGAGTGCGGCCGGGGGACCGCGTGGCGATCGTCAAGGACAACCACTGGGACTACGACCTGCTCGCCTGCGCGGCCGTCCGGGCCGGCGCCGTCCCCGCGCTGCTGTCCGCCCGGCAGGCCCCGGACGGCCTGCGCACCCTGCTGGCACGGCTGCGCCCGGCCGCCCTGGTCACCACCTCCGACGTGCTCGCTCACTGCCGGGACGCGAGCCCGCCGGTCCGCGTCACCCTCGACCGCGCCGTGCCCGGCGCCGTCCACCTCGCCGCGCTGGACGCCACCCGGCCCCAGCCGCCGGTACGGCGGCCCGACGACGCCCCCCTCGTCATCCACCACACCTCGGGCACGACCGGGCTGCCCAAGCTGGTGGTCCACTCCACCCGGACCCTCGTGCACAAACTCGCCCGCTTCGAGGCGGTGCGCTACCCGGGCATCGGCATCCGCCGGGACGACGTCCTGCTCAACGCCGGCGCGTACGCCCACGGCCGGACCTTCTGCTGGACGGCGGTGGTGCTGTCGGCCCCACCCGCCGAGGTCGTCCTGCTCACCGGGGACGACCCGGACACCGCCGATCCGCTGCTGCGCGCCCACCCGCCCACCGTCGTCGAGGCCCTGCCCGCCACCTACGTCCGGCTGCGACCGCTCACCACCCGGCTGGACAACCCCTTCCGGCGGGTCCGCCTCTACATCAGCACCTACGACGCCGTCCACCCGCCCGCCCTGCGCGCCTACCTGGCCGCCAGCCGCCGCGCCCGCCCGCTGTGGATGCAGGGCTGGGGCCAGACCGAGACCGGACCGCTGACCTTCCGCTTCCACACCCGGCGCGGCACGCTCGCGCCGGACGCGGAGTCCACGGCGCGCCGACTGGGCCGCCCGGTGCCGGGCCGGACCCGGCTGCGCGCGGTGGACCCGGACACCCTGCGCCCGGTGCCGCGCGGCCGCCCCGGCCTGCTGCTGGCGCGCACCGCCGCCCTCGCCCTGGGCTACCTCGGCGAGGACGAGCGCTGGGACGCCAAGCGCGTCGGCGACTGGTGGTCCACGGGCGACGTGGGCGTGCTCCACCACGACGGCAGCGTCAGCCTCCTGGACCGCGAGGTCGACAGCCTGCCCGGCCTGAGCTGCCTGCGGACCGAGGACGTCCTGGAGGAACGGCTGCCCCAGGCCCTGGAATGCGTGGTCCTCGGCGCCGCGGACGGCGATCCGCTGCCCGTCGTCGTCACCGCCGACGGCCGACTGGACCCGGACGCCTGGAAACAGGCCACGAACGGGCTGCCGGCGCTGCGCGAACCCGCCGTCCTCACTTGGGACGACGTGCCCCGCACCGGCACCGGCAAGGTCCGCCGCGCCGCCCTGGCCCAGCGCCTGACCGGCGCGGGGCTCGCGGGCAGCGGGCGCTGGACCTGACCGGCCGCGCCGTCGGCGACCGTGCTTCCGGCCGGCCGCGTCTTCGCCCCACCACGTTCTCGTCTCACCGCCTCTCAGTTCAACCACCTTCCCTTCAACCACCTCCCAGTTCAACCCCCTTGTGGTTCAACCGCGTTCACGACCGGCCGCGTGATGAGCGGCCGACCCCTTCGATGAAAGGAGCCCCCCTCATGGCACCGCCGGCCCCCGCCCGCGCGGTCTTCGGCAACGGCACCGCGCACAGCCGCGACCAGCACCGCTGTCTGGAGGCCGCCTACGACCCGGTGACCCTGCCCCGCCTGGCCGCCGCCGGCGTCGGACCGGGCTGGCACTGCCTGGAACTCGGCGCGGGCGGCGGCAGCGTCTCCCGCTGGCTGGCGGACCGGGTCGCACCGGACGGCTCGGTGCTCGCCACCGACCGCGACCCCCGCGACCTCGTGCCCGGCCCGGGGCTCGACGTCGCCGCCCTCGACGTGACCCGCGACCCGCTGCCCGAGGCGGCCTACGACCTGATCGTGGCGCGCCTGGTGCTCCAGCACGTGCCCTCCCGCGACGCCGTGCTCCACGGGCTCGTACGCGCCCTGCGGCCCGGCGGGCTGTTGCAGATCGACGAGATCGACGCCTCCTACGAGCCGCCGCTGCTGACTCCGGACGCGGCGTCCGAGGAGCTGTACATCCGGTTCCTGCGGGCCAAGACGGCCGCGATGCGTGCCGCGGGCGGCGACCCGCACTGGGGACGGAGGGTGCCGGGTGCCCTGCGCGCGGCGGGGCTGACCGCCATCGACGTCCATCTGGCCATCGGCGTACGCCACGCCCAGGACCCGGGCCTGGGGCTCCAGTTGAACCACACCCGCAACCTCCGGGACCGCCTGGTGGAGCAGGGCATGACCGACGAGGAGCTGGACCGGGTGGGGCGGTTGATGCGGGACCCGTCGTTCCGCGCCGCCTCCAGCGTCTTCTACTCGGTGCAGGGCCGCCGGCCCGGCGAGGAGCACAGGTGACACCGAGCCCTCCTACCGTCGTACGGCCGGCGGTCGCCGCCGCCGGCGCCGACCGTCTGCTGCGGCACACCGGGCCGGGGGACCGGGAGGCGCGCCACACCATCGACTGGGCCGGCCCGGTCGCCCTGGACCTGCCGGACGAGCGTGCCGTACAGGCGGCCTGCGGGCTCATGCACGTGCACGGCCGGGCCACCGGCGGCCCCGTCCCGCTCGCCGTCGACTACGCCTCGGTGGTGGCCGGGGTGCTCGCCGCCCAGGGTGTCACCGCCGCCGGGATCGGGCGGGCCCGCGGGCTGGACCTGCGCGAGGTGCGGACCTCGGTGGCCCAGGGAGCGTTGCTGGCGGTCGGCCAGTACCTCGCCGCCGCGACGGCCCGCGAGGACGACGGCCCGCCCGAACCGTCGACGGCGGGACCCGAGCCGTACGCGTGCGGCCTGGCGACCCTGGAGGCGTCCGACGGCGCCCGCGTGGAACTGGAGACCCTCGACCCGCTGGCCTGGCGGGAGTTCTGGGCCCGGCTCGGCGTGCCGCCCGCCCTCGCGGGCCGTGGCTGGCTGCCCTTCCAGCAGCGATTCGCCACCGCCGTCTGCCCATTGCCCGGCGAACTGCGCGAGGCCGCCCGTCGCCGGACCCTGCCGGACCTGCGGGCCGCCGCGTACGCCACCGGCGTCAGCCTCCTCGTCGTCGGCTCCGACCCCGCCCCGGACGTACACCCCGGCCCCTGGCGCTTCACCCCCGCACCGGCACCGGCACCGGCACCGGCGCGGCCGGACACCGGCGTGCCCGCGCCACGCCGCGGCGCCGCCCCGCCTCTGCCGCTCGCGGGTCTGCGGGTGGTGGAGTCCACGCGCAGGGTGCAGGGCCCCCTCGCCGGGCACGTCCTGCGGATGCTCGGTGCCGAGGTGATCCGGATCGAGCCGCCCGGCGGCGACCCGATGCGCTGGCTGCCCCCGCTGGCCAAGGGCACCTCGGCCCGGTTCACGGCCCTCAACGCGGGCAAGCGGGTCGTCGAGGCCGACCTCGCCACGGCACAGGGCCGCGACGCGGTGCGTGCGCTGGCCGCCGACGCCGACGTCTTCGTGCACAACTGGGCCCCCGGCAAGGCCGGCCGGCTCGGTCTGGACGCCTCCGGCCTGCTGCGCGTCCGCCCCGCCCTGGTGTACGCGTGGGCCTCCGGCTTCGGCGACACCCTCGGCGACCGGCCGCCGCTGGGCACCGACTACCTCGCCCAGGTGCACAGCGGACTCGCCGCCGCCGTACGACCGGCCGACGAACCCCCGGCCCCCTCCCTGATGACCCTCACCGACGTGCTCGGCGGGCTGGTGTGCGCCCAGGGAGTGCTGGCCGCGCTGGCGGCCCGGGAACGGACCGGCCGGGGCGGCCGCGTCGACTCCAGCCTGGTCTCCGCGGCCGCCCTGATCCCGCGTCCCGCCCGTCGGGTCCGCTGGACCGAGCTGGACCGGCCGCTGCGCACCGTGGACGGCCACCTGTACCTCGGTCCCGAGGCCCGCGCGCATCCCGGGGAGGCCCGCCGCCTGCTGGGCCGCGCGGACTTCGCCTCCCTCACCACCGAGGAGGGGACACGACGGCTGGCCGAAGCGGGCCTGACCGCCACCCCCGTCCACACCGACCTGGCCGCCATGGCGGACGACCCCGCCTTCAAGACGGCCGTCGCACCACCGGAACCGGCCACCGGCCACGCCCGACCGCACGCGCCCTGGGAGTTCGCATGACCGTCGCCCCCGCCACCCTTCCCGCGGCCCCGGGCGGCCACCTGGTGTGGACCTCACGCGCCGGTGTGCCCTTCCCCGACCTCGTGCCCCGGGCCCGGCGCGAGGCCTGGGTGCGCGAGGGACTGTGCCCGGACACCGACCTGTACACGCTGTTCACCGCCCGGGTCCGTGCACATCCCGACCGCGCCGCCGTGGTGGACGACGCCGGGATGCTGTCCTACACGGCCCTGGGCGCCCAAGTCCGCCGTACCGCCGCGCTGTTCGCACGCTCGGGCCTCGCCGCCGGGGATGTGATGGCGCTGCGGCTGCCCGACGGACGCGACGCGGTGGCCGCGGAACTCGCCGTGTACGCGATCGGCGCGGTGGCCCTTCCGCTGCCCCCGGGCGGCGACGACCGCGACACCCGGGCCCTGCTCGCCCGCTCCCGGGCCCGCGCCGTCGTCCTCGCCCCGGCGGCGCGGAAACAGGCCGCGGTGGACCTTCCCCACCTGGACACCGTGTACGTACCCGGCCCGGACGACACACGCGCGCCCGGCCCGGACATCCAGCGGCCCCCGGCCCGCGAGTCCTGGCAACCGCGGCCCGTCGACCCGTACGGCCCCGCCCGCATCCTGGTGTCGTCCGGGTCCGAGACCGAGCCGAAGATGGTCGCCTACAGCCATCACGCCCTGGCCGGCGGCCGGGCCCGCTACGTCCGCTCCCTGCACCCGGACCCCACGGTGCCGCCCCGCCACCTCGTCCTCGTCCCGCTGGCCTCCTCCTTCGGCTCCCTCGGCACACCGGTCACCCTCGCCGTCCTCGGCGGAACCCTGATCGTGCCGTCGCGGTTCGACCCGGCGGGCGCGCTGCGACTGGTGGCCGAGCACCGCCCCACCCATCTGTTCGCGGTGCCCACCATGCTGCGGCGGATCACCGACCTGCCGACTCAACCGGGCGAGGACACCTCGTCGTTGCGTGCCGTCGTCGCCAGCGGCGCCGCCCTGCCGCCGGCCGTCGAGCAGGCATGCCGCCGGCGCTTCGGCCGCCCGGTGGTGACCGTCTACGGCTCCTCGGACGGCGTCAACTGCCATACGGCGGGGGAGAGTCGCCCCCCGGCAGGCAGCGCCGGCACCCCCGACCCCGCGGTCGCCCGCATCCGGATCACCGGCCCCGACGGCACACCGCTGCCCACCGGACGCAGCGGACAGATCGAGGCCCTCGGCCCCATGACACCCCTGTGCTACGTCAACTCACCGGAACTGAACGCGCGTTACCGCACCGCCGACGGCTGGGTGCGCACGGGCGACCTCGGCCGCCTGGACGAGCACGGCAGACTCCACGTCCTCGGCCGGCTCAAGCGCATCGCCGTACGCGGCGGCCGCAACATCAGCCTCGCCGAGGTCGAGCACGAACTGGCCGGCCACCCGTCCGTCGCCGAGGCGGTGTGCGTCCCGGTGCCCGACCCGGACCTCGGGGAACGCGTGTGCGCCTGCGTCCGCCCGGCCCCGGGCACGCCCCCTCCGGCACTGTCCGACCTCACCGCACACCTGCTGGACCGTGGCCTGGGCCGCCGGAAACACCCCGAACTCCTCCTGCTGGTGGACGAGATGCCCCTCGGCCCCACCGGCAAGATCTGCTACCGGACGCTCACCGCTCGGGCCGCAGCCGCCGGACGCGCAGCACGCTGGTCAGCATCGGGAGAGTGAACTCACGCGGGTGCTGGGCGCCGCTTCGAGCGCCCAGCGCACCGCGGCCCGCGCGTAGTCCGGCCGGTGCTCGGCGTACGCGACCGCGGCGCCGCCGCGGCGGATCACAGCCCCGCGGTCGTCCCCTCCCCGGAGGCGCTGCCCGCGAGCCACTGGTCCCAGCTCAGGTTGAAGTCGGCGTAGCCGTTGTCGGGCGACGCCTTGGCACGGGGCGAGCCGGTGATGGTGACGGGGTCGCCCTGCTTGACCTGGCCGTAGAACCACTTGGCGTCCGACAGGGACAGGTGGACGCAGCCGTGCGAGCCGCGGGCGCTGCCGCTGCCCGGGGACGGATCGCCGGTCGAGTAGTGCACGTACGTGCCGCTCTGGGTCAGGTGGACGTCCCAGGGCAGGGTGAGGTCGTAGTAGTTCGGGCTGCCCTTGTCACAGCTGATGCCGACGCTGCAGGAGGTCATGTGGACCTTCTCCTGCTTGTCGATGACGGCCATCGTGCCGTTCCACGTGGGGTACTGGGCGCTGCCCGCGTTGATGGACAGGGTGCGTTCCACCGTGCCGTTGCGGGTCACCTTCATGGTGTGGCCGGTCACCGAGACGTCCGCGCGCACGTCGTCGCCGATCGTGAAGGTGTGCGTGTAGTCGTGCACGCCGTAGCGTCCGGCGCCGTTGCCGACGCCCTTCAGCTCGGCGTCGATCTTCACCTTCGTGCCGGAGGGCCAGTACGACTTCGGCCTCCAGTCGGCGCGCCTGTCGCCGAACCAGTGCCAGGCACCCGCCACCGGCTGGGAGGTGCTCACCTTCATGTGCTTCTCCACCGTGGCCCGTGCCTTGGCCGCCACGGGGTTGGTGAAGATCACCGAGATCGGCATGGCCACGCCCACCGTGGTCCCGGTCTGCGGGGTGATCGTCTCCAGCAGCATCGGCGGCCCCGCGGGCTTCGTCGGCGACGGCGAGGCGCTCGCGGTCGGCTTACCCGGCGCCTTCGCGTCGCCCCCGCTCACCTTGTCGCCGCCGCCTCCACCGCAGGCACTCGCACCCACCAGCATCGCACCCGTGACCAGTGCGATCCCTATGCCGCCCTTGCGCCGTCCCACTACCTGCCCCGCTCTCTCGCTCCTCGGCCCTGACGAGCCCGACTCCCTGCCAGACAGAGAGACGACGGACCACAGTTGCGTGTGCCGCGCAAAGGTTGTCCCAAAACCTGTACGACGAGCAGCCGGTGGGCTGTCCTGGCGGTCCACCCACTGCCTTCCTCGCATGCAACGGGCCATCATCCTGAGCGCTCTCGCCGCGAACGGAACCGACACCGCGCCGCGGCGGCTCACCGAACTCGCCACCGAACTCGGCATACCGGCCGCCGACCTCTTCGTCGTCGCAGGCCACCCGGTGCCGACGGAACTCCTTCCCCGGAGCGCGACGCCGGGTCGAGTCTTCACGGCAGCCTCCCCCTGACCACCGCCCAGTTGCTTGAGACGGCGACGGAAGCGGATCGACTGAGCGCGCGCGAGGACCACGGCGTCTGGCAGCCCGTCTCCCAGGGCTTCGCCGAGGAGTGCCCGGACTTTTCCTGACGGGACCGCAGCTCAGGCCCACGCAATGATCTGGTGGACGGGACAGCGCGTCATGTGCCACCTGCGCGCCACTCCGTCAGGTCATGCGGATGCCTGATGACGGATCTGCGCGTCCCAGCATGTCAGCGAGAGGGATGCCGGTTCGGGCTGCTGCGACTCGCCGTGCTCGCAGCTGGGCTCGGGTTCGCGGGCGGAACTTGCGCTCCTTCCCGCAGCCACAGGGTTCGCGGCCCTCGTAACGGAGTCCGGCGTTCAGCACCGCGGCCACGACGGTCCATGCCTTGGTGTCCCTGCGCCGAGGAGCCGCGAAGTCGTGACCGGCGCAGATCATCGGCTCTGAACAGCGAGGACATCGGTGCTCGCCGGGCCCGGGCTGCCGCTTGAATGCGACACGGCAGCGTGCGCACGCGTAGTGCAGCTTGTAGGGCCTCGCGGCGTAATAACACACGAGGTGAACGTACCCGGCAGGGTGGCGGCCGACGAGACAGTTTTCGTGGCTCAGGTCATGGCTGCGTGAGGATGCTCGGCGTTCCGGATCCACTCCAGCAACAGGATTGGCGCATGCCGAGCCGCTGCATCGTCAGCTCGCCATGCGACGGTGCGGAAGCGCCAGCCTAATGGCCGGCCTGGGCGATCCCGGCGTAGATGCGCAGGTCAGAGGGCCTGGTCGGCACCTTCCACCGGCGCAAAGCGTCCATGGCACCGGATGGCCAGCCGGTCTCGTCCTGGTCGGCGACGAAGCGCACGACACGCTGCTGCACGTTGCTGAGGTCGGCGAAGCGTCGCGGGGGTTCGGTGGGATCGCCCGGAAAGGCCAGCGTGAACAACACCTGCGCCATGTAGTACCTGTCGTGGAACGCTTCGACGCCCGTAGCGCCGGCGAGGCCGGCCAGCATGGCATCGACTGCCTGGAGCGTCGTGGCGTCGGGTGTTTCGGCCAGGGCCATCGCCGCGAGGCCGCTGTAAGAGCCGCTCAGGAACGACATCGTCTCGGACTTCTCAGGCGGCCGGGCGACGACCTGTGTCAGCGCGTCGACGACGGCCTGGTCGGCGATGCCGAACCGCGTCAACGCGAAGGCGGAGGCCCAGCGCAGTTCGACGGTCGGGCTGTCCAGGTAACGCCTGACAAAGGGGACGGTGGCCGGCTCACCGAGCAGACCGAGGGCGACCACTCCCGTCGCCGCCGCGCCAGGCGAGCCTTCGTCGGCGATGAACGCTTTCAAGAGCGGAATCGACGTCGCCGCGGCCTCGGGGAACCACGCGAGCAAGTTCGCCGTCTCGGCCCGCAGTTCAGGGCTGTCCGAGCTCAGCAGGACAGCGAGTGCGGGAAGTGCTTCCCGGACGGCGTCATAGGAACGCACCACCGCCTCGGCGTCGGTGAGCACTTGCGCCCAGCTCCCCTCGCGCTGTTCGCGCTGCTCGTCGTCCGCCGCTTCGCGGATCCACTGAGCCCAGTCGTCGGCTTCACCGCGTAGATTCGCGAGGGAGGCACGGTCTTCCTCAGGGTCATAGCCGTTCGGCAGATAGTTGTCGTCCAGTCCGATCGCGATGGCGACCAGCAGACCGACGAACCGATGCCTGTCGACCAGTCTCGGGTCGAGAGCCATCCGCACCAGGAACGGAACGGTGTACGCCGCGGCCTGCGATCGCGTGCCCTGGTGCACGATACGGTTCGCGAGCTGCGCACCCGGCGGGTACCGGCCCTCCCGAACCCCCGCCCGCATCGCCCGGAGGTATCCGGGGACGTCGTCGGCCGTGCCGTAGGAGTGCTGCAGTCGGGCCCAGGGCACATCGTCCAGGCCGGTGAGAGGGTCGTCATCCGTCACAGCGGCGGAGCCTACTGGCGGACGCTCTTCGCTCATGCTGATCGCCGTCCGGGTCATCTGATTTTCGCGCTGCCGCAGATGAACGTCGTTCCCTGAAGCAGCTCTGGTGTGATGCGGACGCCGGTCAGATGCTCGGCCAGCGCGAACGCCGCTGGTTAGGACAGGCTCTCCGCGGTGTCGGAGGTCTCCGCCGAGAACTGGAAGCCGATGGCGTGCATGGCCTTCAGGAGTTCGTCGGGGGTGGTTCCCCATCGGCTGTCGGGGAATCCGGGCTCGAAGGCCAGGCGGCTCGTCGTGTCCTCGGCCCAGAGAAACGAGTCGACGCCGTTGATGTTGACGAAGTGCGAGACCCAGCGGGTGCCGGCGGATGCCGGCAGGGCCTTCTCCTCGGTGACACCGAGATAGCCGTTGGGCTCGATCAGCAGCGTCCACTCCCCGATAGCCGTCATGGCGACCAGTTGCCGGCTGTCGTCGGATTTCAGGAGGTCGAAGGCGGCCTCCACTATCTGCTCCGAACCGGTCCGCGGAGACTCCTCACGCCCCTGGAGACGGCGGAGAACCTCGGAAGGCGGCAGATTGTGCACCAGGGTGAAGCAGTATGCCTCCGCGAGTTCGGGGAAGCGCTCCTCGAACCACACGTAGTCCGCAGCGGTCGTCGTCATACACGGGATTCTCGCGGAGGCCACTGACATCGTGGGTCGAGGCCCGGGCTCCGGGTGTCAGCTTCCGGTTCGTTCCGTGTCGATGCCGAGGGACGCCCACAGTTCCCGCTCCTGGCGGCTCGGTGGGGTCGTGCAGTGTCGTTCCGGGTGGCCGGGGGGAGGGCCCGGAGGGGTTCTCCGGTGAGGGTGGTCGAAGCCGGTGTCCGAGTCGTCGTAGTGAACCCCCGGCAGGGGCCCGGTGAAGAAGACGCCGAGACCGCGGAGGTGGAGGAGCAGGTGCCCCGCGGCGGCGCCGGCCCTGCCGAGCCAGGTCCTCGGACTCATACGGCCCTCCTCCTTCGATCCGGTCCGGGGAGCGTGTCGGGCGGCCCCGTCGGAGCGATGGTCACCGGTTGGCCTGAAGCCTCGCTTAAGCCCGGGGGAGGTATGAAATTCTCATGTCCCGACCCGGCCAGATTCCTAGACGCGATCATGATCGGCTGAGTGTCGTTGCAGGCGGCTACGTGTCACTGTTCCGGCAGGTGGAAGGAGCACTGATATGAAGATCGGGGTTCTGGGACCGCTTGTTGTTGACATCTGCGGCACCTCCGTGGTGCCGAGCGCGGCCAAGCCGCGCCAGATGCTGGCGTTGCTGGCGGTCAACGCGGGCGGGGACGTGAAGGTGACGACCCTGACGGAGGAGTTGTGGGACGCGAGTCCCCCCACGGGGCCCGCCGGCGTCGTGCAGACCTATGTCAAGCAGCTGCGCCGGGCCATCGCCCAGGCCCTGGGACCGGGGCACGAGGGTGCGCCCAAGGAGGTCCTGAGCCGCAGCTACCTCGGGTACGTACTGAAGATGCCCACGTGCGTGGTCGACGCCGAGGTCTTCCAGCAGCTCACCGCCCGCGGGCTGCGGGCCCTGGCGGACGGCGACGACGAGACCGCGTCGAGGCTGCTGGGCGAGGCGCTCGCCCTGTGGCGCGGGCCGGTGCTCGCCGACGTACGGATCGGACCGGCCCTGCGTGTGGAGTCGCTGCGGCTGGAGGAGACACGGCGCTCCGCGCTGGAGGGCCGGATCACCGCGGAGCTGAGGCTCGGCAGGCATGCCGCGGTGATCGGCGAACTTCTCGTGCTCACCGAGCGGTTACCGCTTGAGGAGAACCTGCACGCGCTGCTGATGCTCGCGCTCTACCGAAGCGGTCGCTCGTGGCAGGCGCTTGAGATTTTTCGAAAGCTACGCGCGTCGACTGTCGAGGAGCTGGGAATAGAGCCTTCCCTGCGCATCCAGCGGCTACACCGGGCGATCCTCGCGGCCGACCCCCAACTCGACTGCTCCACATCGAGTTTGGCGGCCTTTTAGCGAACCGGGGCAGCCTGGGCGGGAAGCCGCCGGGCCCAGCCCCGAGAACCCGGGTGCCCCGCCCGGGACCCGGGTACCCCCACCCACCCCCTGGACGGAACCGAGACGGACCACCATGACGCGATACCTGTCCCGGAAGCGCCCGGATCACGAAACGGGCCCTGCGACACGGCTGTTCTGCTTCCCCTACGCGGGCGGCGGAGCGTCGGCGTACCGGCGATGGCAGCGCGGCCTCGACGCCCTGGACGCCGGAGTACGGGTGATGCCCGTGCAACTGCCCGGCCGCGAGGAGCGGTTCGGCGAACCCCGGTTCACCGATCTCGACGCTCTCATCGACGACATGGACGCGCAGCTCGACGAGGAGCTGTCCGAGCCCCACCTCTTCTACGGCCACAGCATGGGCGCGCTCATCGCCTACGCGCTCGCCCGGCGCCGCGAGCAGCGCGGTGCGCGCCTGCCCCGGGCCCTCGTGCTGAGCGCCTTTCGCGCCCCGCACCTGCCGGCCCCGGAGATCGCCGACCCGGACGCCGACGACGAGGAACTCCTCGCCGCGTTGGTGGAGTTGGGCGGCATCCCGCAGGCGCTGGTCGGCCATCCCGAGTTCCTCTCCGCCCTGCTCCCGGTGGCCCGCGACGACCTCCGGCTGTGTCTCGGCGGCACCGCCGTCCCCACCGGTCCCCTGCGGGTGCCGCTGCACCTGTTCGCGGGGCAGGCGGACCAGCTCGTCAGCGTCGACGAGATGCGCTCCTGGCGGCGGCACGCGGGGGCCGGCTGCACGGTGCGGACGCTGCCCGGCGGGCACTTCTTCGTGAGGTCGGACGAGAGCCTGTTCCTGCGCGAACTGGCCCGCCTGGCCCGCCGGTACGTCACGGACCGTGTCCCGGCGCACCAGGTGCCCGTCACGGCCGGGCCGTGAGAATCTCACTCCTCGCTCATCGACATGCCATGCCGGGGTGCCGCCGCGCGGGTGTCATCACGCCCGTACGGCGCGCCCCGGAGCGCTCACGGAACCATCGCGAAAGGAACAGCTCCGTGACCCACGACGCCACGCAGGGCGCCATCAGGAGCTCGGCCTCCCGGCAGGTCCGCATCGCCTGGGGGGTGTTGTCCACCGTCCTGCTGGCCTGGGCGGTGTTCGAGGCGGTGAAGTACGGCGGCTGGGTGATCGCGGCGGTCGTCGCCGGCGTCGTCGTACCCGACCTGTCGTTCCTGGCCGGTCTCTCCGGGCCGCACGAGCACGGGCGGCTGTCGCCCAGGGCCGTACCTCTCTACAACCTGCTGCACCGGCCCGTCGTCGCCTTCCTCATCATGCTCTCCTGTCTGATCCCCGACTCGCCGGCCGTCGCCGTTCCCCTGTTCAACCTCGGTCTGGTCTGGCTGCAGCACATCGCCTCCGACCGGGCCTTCGGCTTCGGCCTGCGCACGGCCGACGGCTGGCAGCGCTGACCGGGGCAGCCCCTGACCAGGCGCGGGAGCCGGCCGTCCGGGTGCGCTTTGCTCCCGCGCAAGCCCTTGCTGCGAGGCTCGTCCGGTCTCCGGCGGACGGGCCTCGCCGTCTCCCGGAGACCGGACCACCGCATGCCAGTACCCCCTCACCACCTGTTGCCCGGAGGAAGCGAATGGACACGACGGAGACGACGCAGGCGACGCAGCCGACCGAGCCGACTCAGGGCGGCGGACCGGAGACGGACCAGCCGATCCTCGCCTACCCCTTCCACCGCCCCTCGGCCGTCGAAGTCCCGCCCGTCTACGAGGAGTTGCGGGCCAAGTGCCCGGTCGCCCACGTCCGGCTGCCCAGCGGTGACGAGGGCTACGTGGTGAGCCGCTACGACGACGTGCGCACCGTGCTCGCGGACGCCAGGTTCAGCCGGGCCGCCACCATCGAGCCCGACGCGCCGCAGCTCACCGGCACGCCCCCCGTGCCGGGCAGCCTGTTCACCACGGACGCGCCCGAGCACACCCGGCTGCGCAGGCTCGTCTCCCGCGAGTTCACCGCCCGCCGGGTGCAGAACATGCGGCCGCGGATCCAGGAACTGGCCGACGGTCTGCTGGACGAGATGGCGAAGGCCGGGGGGCCGGTCGACCTCAACGCGGCGCTGGCCTTCCCGCTGCCCGTGATGGTGATCTGCGAACTGCTCGGTGTGCCCTTCGAGGACCGCGACCGGTTCCGCGAGTGGTCGGACGCGTTCGTCTCGCTGACCGCGCACACCGCGGAGGAGACCGCCGCGCAGCGCCAGCAGATGATCGAGTACCTGGCCGCGCTGGTCAAGCGCAAGCGGGACGAGCCGACGGACGATCTGATGGGGGCGCTCGTCGCCGCCCACGACGAGGAGGGAAGCCTCAACGAGTACGAGCTGATCGTCATGGCGGCGACCATCCTCGTCGCCGGTCACGAGACCACCGTCAGCATGATCGGCAAGATGGTCCTCACCCTGCTGCGCCACCCGGAGCACATGGCCGCGCTGCGCGAACGTCCCGAGCTGATGGAGCACGCCGTCGAGGAGCTGCTGCGCGTCAACCCGATCGGCGACGGCGGCCCGCTGCGGATCACCCTGGAGGACGTCGAGGTCGGCGGCACCGTCATCCCCAAGGGCAGCGCGGTCCTGGCGGCGGTCTGCTCCGCCAACCAGGATCCCGAGCGGTTCCCCGACGTGAAGCCGAACGAGTTCGACCCCACGCGGCCCGAGGCCGTCCACCACGTGGCGTTCGGCCACGGCCCGCACTTCTGCCTGGGCGCCGCGCTGGCCCGGGCGGAGCTGCAGATCGTCCTCACCTCGCTGCTGAGCCGTTTCCCCGGCCTGCGGCTCGCGGAGGACGCCGAGCCCCTGGAGCTGACCACCGGCATGATGGTGCACGGCCTGACCCGGCTGCCCGTCACCTGGTGACCGGCCCGTCGGAACAGCGCCCGGCCGTCACCGGCTGACGGCCGGCCCGCCGTACCCGCCGTACCCGCCGGCCCGCCGTACCCGCCGGGCCGCCGTACCCACCCGGCCGCCGTACCCGCCGTACCCGCCGGGCCGCCGTACCCGCCGTACCCGCCGGGCCGCCGTACCCACCCGGCCGCCGTACCCGCCGTACCCACCCGGCCGCCGTACCCACCCGGGCTGCTGCACCCGGGCACGACCCGCCGTACCGCTCGGGCACGGCCCACCGGTACCGCCGCTGAATGGCAGAGGGCCCTGGCCCGTACGTTCCCGTACGGGCCAGGGCCCTTTCGCCGCCCGCCGGCCCTCACTGGGCCGTGCCCGAAGCGGTCACCGGCGGGTGGCGGGCAGCTGCGCCTCCACGGCGTGCGGGCCCGGCTTCTGCAACTGGAAGTACGCACCTCCCAGCACCTTCTCCTTCAGCTTCTGGCTCTGGTCGACCACCCGGTACAGCGAGCGGCGCAGGACACCGCCCGCGCCGTGCAGGGCGAACAGCCGCTCCTGGCGCAGTTGCAGACCGCGCGACCTGCCCACCGCGTCCTCCCGCGAGCGCTGGAAGTCCTCGCACGCCCGCAGCAGCGCCGTCTCGCCCCCGCCCGCGTCGATCGCCTCGCGCACCAGCGGGGCCAGCGTGACCGCGTCGATGATCGCGTGGTTGACGCCCTGCCCGAGGATCGGCGTCAGCGTGTGCGCCGCGTCACCGATCAGGACCAGGCCCGGCATCGACCAGCGCGGCACCAGCGCGGTGAAGATGTCCAGCATCGAGGTGTCGGACCAGGAACGGATCTCGCTGCGCACCGACCCGGACAGCTCGGGCGCGAGCAGGTCGAGACGCTCGTACAGCGCGGGCAGCCCCCGGGCACGCAGCTCCTTCAGGCCCCCCTTGGGGATGTTGAAGCCGACGCGGACGCTGTTCGGGTGGGTCGGGATGAACAGCCCGTGCTGGTCGCCGCGGATGCGGATGCGATACGTACGGTCGTCCCACTCGGGCGGGAACGGCAGCTTCAGCCACACCACGTCACGGTCCAGCGGCAGCTTCGTGTACGGCAGGCCCGACATCTCGCGGACCTTGCTGAACCGGCCGTCCGCTGCCACGGTGAGCGCCGCCCGCACCGTGATCTCGCCCTCCGGGGTGCGCGCCGTCACCCCGGTGACCGGCCCGCCGCCGTCGGCCTCGCGCAGCAGCCGGGTGGCCGTGGCCCGGCGCACCAGGACGAAGTGCTCCGGGTGCTCCTCCTGCCCGAGGGAGGCCAGCGCCGACAGCAGCGCCGGCTGGGGCATCTCCACCGGGTAGGGGTGCGGGTACCGGAAGCGGCGGAAGTCGGCGCGCAGCACGGGGCTGCCGGAGTCGACGATCTCCATTCTGTGCATCTGCTGGTAGGCGCCGTTCAGGCGGCCGAGGACGCCCAGCCGGTCGAGCAGCCACACCGAGTCGGGGGAGACCGACTCGCCCCGGAACGACCGGTCGAAGTGCCCGCTCTGTTCCAGGACCACGACGGAGACGGAACGTTTGGCGAGCTCCACGGCCAGCGTGAGCCCCGCCGGGCCGCCTCCGACCACACACACCTCTGCGGTCAGCTCAGTTGTCGTCATCAACGCTGCCTTTCAGAAGGAGTCATCCTCCGCGGATGATCCTCAGCCCGCCTAAAGCAGCTCTTGCGGACGATGGAGCCGGCCCGCGCGGACGGCCCCCGGAGCGGGGCGGGCGCTCCGGCGCAAGCCCGTCTTTAGGGCCGGGGCACAAGCTCTGAGGAGCCCGCCCGCCCTGGCAGAGAGGCGAACAGACCGTGAGCACAGCAGTGACGAGGCCGTCCGGCCCGGAGCCCGCCGGCCCCCTCGACCGGCTGCGCGCGCTGTCCGGCGAGAAGAGGCTCGCCGCCGAGTATCCGGCGGTGCCCGCACTGCTCGCCGAACTCGCGCAGCGGGACGACGGGCCGGCCCAGATGTCCCGCGCGGGACGGCTGCTCGCCAAGGTCGCCCCCGAGGACATCGCCGAGTGGCACTCCGGCGTCGAACCGGCCGCCGTGGCCGTCACGGGACACGGCACGCTCGACGGGCTGACCGCCCCGCTCACCGCCGAACTCGCCCGGCACGGCGTCCCGTTGCGCGTCAGCACCGGCGACCACGACGCATGGCTGCGCGACCTCCAGGACCCCGGCAGCCATCTGTACGCCCCCGGCACGGAACTCGCCCTGTGCCTGCTCGACGCCCAGGTCGTCTTCGGTGAACTACCGCTTCCCTGGGGCGTGGAGGACGTCGCCAAGGCCGTCACCGGGAAGCTCGAACTCCTCGACGCGCTCGCCGCCCGCTACGACGAACTCGGCACCGGCACGCTCGTCCTCAACACCCTGCCGCTGCTCGCCGAGCACCCCCGGCAACTGATCGACCACTGCTCCCGCACCGAACTGTCCATCGTCTGGCGGGAGTTCAACATCGGCCTGCTGCGGCTCGCCGCCGCGCACCCGCGGCTGCACGTCGTCGACCTGGAACCGCTGATCGCCGAGGGCGGACCGGTGCGTGACACACGGCTCGCCGCCTACGCCAAGGTGCACCTGGGCGAGGAACTGCTCGCCCGGTACGCGCGTCAGGCGGCCCATCTGCTGCGGACCCTGCGCGGCCGGGCCCGGAAGGTCCTCGTGGTGGACCTCGACAACACCCTCTGGGACGGCGTCCTCGGCGACGACGGACCCGACGGCATCGCCGCCGCCACCACCTACCGCGGTGAGGCGTTCGGCCGGTTCCAGCGGGTCGTCAAGCAGATCGGCGGCCAGGGCGTGCTGCTCGCGGTGTGCAGCAAGAACGACCGCGAACCGGTCCTCGACGTGCTGCGCACCCACCCCGACATGACCCTGCGCGAGGACGACTTCGTGCGGATCAGCGCCGACTGGGAGCCCAAGGACGGCGCCATCCGCGCCCTCGCCGACCGGCTCAATCTCGGCACCGACAGCATCGTCTTCGCCGACGACTCGCCCTTCGAACGCGGTCTCGTGGCCTCCTCGCTCCCGGAGATCGCCCTGATCGCGCTCGACGAGGAGCCGGCGCTGCACATCGACCGGCTGCTCGCCGACGGCTGGTTCGACGTACGGGAACTGACCACCGCGGACCGGGGCCGCGCCGTGCAGTACCGCCAGGAGGCGGAGCGGGAGGACCTCCGGCGGACCGCCGGCTCGATGGCGGACTACCTGCGCGACCTCGGCGTGACCGTCGAGGTGGCCCCGGTGCGCGACCACGAGGTAGCCCGGATCGCCCAGATCACCCTGCGCACCAACCAGTTCAACCTCACCACCCGCCGGCTCCAGGTGCCCGACGTGCGCGAACGGCTCGACTCCCCGGACCACCTGGTGCTGGCCGTGCGCTCCCGTGACCGCTTCGGCGACAACGGGGTCGTGGGCGCCCTCTTCGTCCACCGCGAGGAGCAGGCGCTGCGCATCGACAACATGCTGCTCAGCTGCCGCGTCTTCGCCCGCGGCATCGAACAGGCCACGCTCGCCGCGCTGTTGCAGCACGCCAGGGACTCGGGCGCGCGGGAGGTGCGCGCGAGTTACCGGCCCACCGCCAAGAACCACAAGATGCGCGACTTCTACCCCTCGCTCGGCTTCGAGCCGGCGGCCGAAGCAACCGACGGCACGGTGGAGTTCAGGCACCCGCTCACCGAACTGCCCGAAGCCCCCGGGCACATCGCACTCGACGCCGACTTCCGCCGCGACGCCGGATGACCGGCGGCCCGTTCGTACGCACCCCCGGGACGGGCCGCGGCCGACCACGCCCGTGACGCCCGTACCCCCGGTCCCCCTGCCCCCCAACCCCACACCGCGAGCCGGACCCGCACAAGCGTCTCCTTAGCACCGCGGACGACGATCGTGATGTCACAGCGACCCGTGCCGGCGCCACGCCAGCGGATCTCGGAGAGGTCGGAGAAAGACGTTGACGAACTTCCGGACCTTCACGGAACTGGTTCTGGAGCGTACCGAAGCCCGCGGCGCCGCGGATGCCTTCACCTTCCTGCCCGACGACGCCCGCGGCTCGGTGCCCCGGCACCTCACGTTCGCGGGACTCGACCGGGAGGCACGCCGGATCGCGTCCTGGCTCCAGGCACGCGGCGCGGCGAACCGCCAGGTCCTGCTGCTCTATCCGTCCAGCCTCGACTTCATCGCGGCGTTCACCGCCTGCCTGTACGCCGGTGCCGTGGCGGTGCCCGCGCCGGTGCCCACGGAACAGGGCCGCAAGTTCACGCGGGTCCTGGGCATCCTGCGCGACGCCGAGGCGGTCGCCGTGCTCACCGACTCGGCCAACGCCCCCGAGATCTCCGCCTGGCTGGCCGCGGAGGGCCGCACGGACGTGCCCTGCCTGGCCACCGACGACCCGGCCCAGGGCGACGCGGCCGCCTGGCAGGCGCCCGCCCTCACCCCCGAGAGCCTGGCCTTCCTCCAGTACACCTCGGGCTCGACCAGCGAACCCAAGGGAGTCGCGGTCTCGCACCGCAACCTGCTCGCCAACGAGGCGGCGATCCAGCGGTCGATCGGCACCGGCCCGGACACCGTGTGCGGCGGCTGGCTGCCCTTCTACCACGACATGGGCCTGATCGGGCAGATCCTCCACCCGCTCTACCTCGGCAACCCCGCCGTCCTGATGGCCCCCTTCACCTTCCTCAAACGCCCCTACCGCTGGCTGAAGATGATCGGCGACTACGGCGTGACCACCGCCGGGGGCCCCAACTTCGCGTACGACCTGTGCGTGCGCAGGATCACCGACGCGCAGTCGCAGACGCTGGACCTGTCCACCTGGACGACCGCCAACAACGGCGCCGAACCGGTGCGGGCCGAGACGATCCGCGCCTTCACCGAGCGCTTCGCGTCCGCGGGGTTCCGTCCCGAGGCCTTCTTCCCCTGCTACGGCATGGCGGAGACGACCCTGCTGGTCTCCGGCATCCCGCGCACCGCGGGCCCCCGCGTGCTCGACGTCGACGCCGCCGCCCTGGAGCGCGGTGCGCTGGCCGGCCCGCGCGCGGGCGAACCCAGCCGCTCCCTCGCCAGCAGCGGGGTCGTACGCGACTTCGAGATCCGCGTCGTCGACCCGGAGACCCGCACCGAGCGGCCCGAGGGGCACGTCGGCGAGATCTGGCTCAAGGGCGACAGCGTCGCCCGGGGGTACTGGAAACGGCCGGAGACCAACAAGGAGGTCTTCGACGCGGCGATCGGCGACGGCACCGGCGGACACGACGGCGGCGGCTGGCTGCGCACCGGCGACCTGGGCGTCCTGAAGGACGGAGAGCTCTACGTCACCGGCCGGGTCAAGGAGGTGGTCGTGCTGGCGGGCCGCAACCTCTACCCGCAGGACGTCGAACGCGCCGTGCAGTCCGTGGACCCGGCCTTCGGCACCGGCGCGGGCGCCGTCTTCGCCGTCGACGCCGACCGCGAGCACCTGGTGGCGCTCCAGGAGGTCCGCCCCGGCGCCGTCTCCACCGGCCTGCCCGCCCTCACCTCCGCGGTCCAGCGGTTCATCAGCGAGGAGTTCGCGGTCCCGGCCGGCAACGTCCTGCTCGTACGGCCCGGCACCGTCCGGAAGACCACGAGCGGCAAGATCCAGCGCACCCTGATGCGCAAGCTGTTCCTGGAGGGCCGGATCACCGCGCTGCACGAGGTCCTCGACCCCGCCGTCCGCGGCCTCATCGCCACCGCTGCCGCCACCGACGCGGCCCCGTCCCCGGAAACGGTGGTCTGACATGGAACACCTGCCCTACCGGCTCGCCGAGGAGTTCGACTACCACCTCGGCGACCCGCACGACCCCGGTGAGGTCTTCTCCTACGCGCGCTGCGCGGAGCTGGACGAGAGGGAGGACTTCCCCGCCGACATCTGCCGCCGCTTCCAGGAATGGGGGCTGCCCGACCACTACGTACCGGTCGAGTACGGCGGCGGGCTGCGCGACTACGAGCAGGTGCTCCAGCTCGTGCGCGCCGTCGCCCGCCGCGATCTGACCTGCGCCATCGGCCACGGAAAGACCTACCTCGGCGGGGTCTGCGTCTGGATCGCCGGCTCGGCGGAGCAGGGCGCCCGGCTCGGCGCCGACATCATGGCCGGGGTCCCGGTCTGTCTCGGGCTCACCGAACGCGCCCACGGCAGCGACCTGCTGGCCGGTGAGGTGCGCACCGACGGCCAGGAGCCGGACCACGACGGCCACTGGCTGGTCAGCGGCGAGAAGTGGCTGATCAACAACGCCACCCGGGGCTCGGTGCTGTCGCTGCTGACCCGCACGCGCCCGGACGGCGGCCCGCGCGGCTTCAGCGTCCTCCTCGTGGACAAGCGGGAACTCGCCGAGGGCACCTACCGCCACCTCCCCAAGATCCGCACCCACGGCATCCGCGGCGCCGACATCTCGGGCATCGCCTTCGACCGGGCCAGGGTGCCGCGAAGCGCCCTCGTCGGAGCCGAGGGCGCGGGCCTGGAGATCGTGCTCAAGGCGCTCCAGCTCACCCGCACCATGTGCGCGGCGCTGTCGCTCGGCGCCGGCGACCACGGGCTGCGGCTCGGCCTGGACTTCGCCGAGGAGCGCGAGCTGTACGGCCGCCGGCTCGTCGATCTCCCGCAGGCCCGGCACGTGCTGACCGGTGCCGCCGCCGACGTCCTGCTGCACGAGGCGGTCGCCCTGGTCGCCGCCCGCGCCGTACAGGCCCAGACCGCCGAACTCGGCGTCACCTCGGCCGTCACCAAGTACCTGCTGCCCACCGGCACCGACCAGGTCCTCGCCGACCTGACCGGGCTGCTCGGCGCCCGCGCCTTCCTCAAGGGCGTCTACGCCGGCGGCCGGTTCCAGAAGGTCGTGCGCGACCACCGGCTCGTCGGACTCTTCGACGGCAACACCCTGGTCAACCTCAACTCCCTGGTGAACCAGTTCCGTTCACTGGCCCGCGGGTTCCGGCGCGGCACCGGCGACACGGCCGGCGCCGAGGTGGCCTGTGACCTGACGGCACCGCTGCCGCCCCTGGACCCGGCGCGGCTGACGCTGGTGGCCCGGTACGGCAGCGGCGTGACGGCGTCCCTGCCCGCCCACGTCGACGAGATCGCCCGGCGGGCGGCACGGAACCCCGCCCTCGCCCCGGTGGCCGAGGCCGCGCGGCGGCTGCTCGCCGTCACCACCGCGGTGCACACCGAGATGGAGGAGCACCAGGGCGTCCTCACCGAGGTCCCGCCCGCCGCCTTCGAGGTCGCCCGCCGCTACACCCTGTGCTGGGCGGGCGCGGCCTGCCTCGGCCTGTGGACGCGGAGCGCCGACCACCTGCGGGACGACCCGGACACCGGGCACCTGTGGCGCGACGGGCTGTGGCTGCACACCGCCCTCGACCGGCTGCTGCGCCGCCTCGGCGAACCGGCGGCGGCCGGCGAGGAGACGTACGAAGACCTGCTCGGCGCCCTGCGGGCGGCCCGCTCGGCGGGCCGGCTGTTCTCGCTGCTGCCCCAGCGGATCCCCGAGCGGCAGCCCGCGACCACCGCCGCGGCAGCCGGAGAGAGTGAGAGGACGTCATGCTGATCGGCACAGAGCCCCGGGGCGCCGTACCCGACGGTCAGGAGGCGACCGGGCAGGAAGCGCGGGCCGCGGCCCGCGTGGCCGAGCTGGACCGGCGGCTCGGCGACCCCACCGACGACGGCAACGAACTGTCCTACGCCAGGCTCCTGGAGGCGGACGAGGCCGGTGAACTCTCCCGGGCCGGCGAGCGCGCCCTCGACGAACTGGGCCTGGGCGCCGACTTCGTGCCGCGCGCCGAGGGCGGCCGCCTGGAGCGGCTCGACATCCTGGTACGGGTCATGCGCCAGGTGTTCCGCCGCGACGTCGCCCTCGGCCTGGGCTACGGCGTCACCTCCTTCATGGCCGCCGTCAACGTCTGGACCTCCGGCGACGCCGCGCAGCGCGAAAGGCTCGCGCGGATCCTCACCGGCGGCGGCAAGGTGGCGGTCGCCTACCACGAACTCGCGCACGGCAACGACTTCGTGCGCAACGAGTTCGAGGCCCGCCCCGACGGCGGCGGCTTCCGGCTGTACGGCGCCAAGCAGGTCATCAACAACGCCGGACGCGCCGACGCCTGGGTCCTGTTCAGCCGCACCAGCCCCGCACCGGGCAGCCGCAGCCACTCCGTGCTCCTCGTCGAGCGCGACGGCCTGGCGGCGGACACCTTTCGGATACTGCCCCGCTACGACGCCGTCGGCGTACGCGGCTGCCTCCTGTCCGGACTCCGGTTCGACGGCACGCCCGTGCCCGCCTCGGCCCTCGTCGGCGAGAGCGGCAAGGGCGTCGAAACCGCGCTGCGCGCCTTCCAGATCACCCGGTCCGCGCTCCCCGGCATGGCCGTCGGCACCACCGACACGGCGCTGCGGACCGTGGTGCGCTTCGCGCTGGGCCGGCAGCTGTACCGCAAGTCCGTCATGGAGATCCCGCACGCCAGGGACACCCTGTCCGGCGCCTTCACCGACCTGCTGACCTGCGACAGCCTCTCGCTGGCCGCGACCCGCGCGGTGCACCTGCTGCCCGAGCAGACCAGCGTCTTCGCCGCCGCCGCCAAGTACCTCGTCCCGAAGGTGCTCACCGACACCATGCACGACCTGTCCATCGTGCTCGGGGCCCGCTTCTACCTCCGCGACGGCGAGTACGGCATCTTCCAGAAGCACCTGCGCGACCTGCCGGTGCTCAGCCTCGGCCACGCCGGCTCCGCCGCCTGCCAGGCCACGATCATCCCGCAGCTGTCCCGGCTCGCCCGGCGCTCCTGGTTCGCCGACGAACCGGCCCCCGCGCGGCTGTTCCAGCCGCGCGCGGACCTGCCCGGGCTGCCCTACGACCGGCTCACCCTGGCGAGCGGCCGGGACGCGCTCAGCGCCACCCTGGTCGCCGCCGTGGACCGGCTGCCCGGCGCCTCGCCCGAGGAGCGGGCCGTCCAGCGGCTCACGCTCCAGCTGGTGGACGAGCTGCGGCAGGTCCAGGAGGCGAGCCGGGCGCTCGCACCCCAGGACCGCACGGCCCTCGCCGCACCCGCCGTCTTCGCCCTCGCCGACCGCTACGCCGTCCTGCTCGCGGCCGCCGCCGCGATCGGCGTCTGGCAGCAGGCCGCCCGCGACGGCGGCGACGCGTTCCTCGCCGACCCCGCCTGGCTCGCCGCCGCACTGCACCGTCTCGCCCGGCGCCTGGGCCGGCGGCCCGCCGGCCTCCCGGCCTCCGTGGACGCGCGCATGCACGAGGAAGTGCTGCGCAGATTCCGCGAACGCACCAGCTACGACCTGTACGACACCCCGCTCGCCGGCTGACGGACACCGGCCGGCCGGCGCGGGCGACGGCCCGCCCGCGCCGTCCGCCGGTCCTCACCGCCACGGCAGCACGCGACCACCGTTCACCCTCGCGAGGAGTGCACCATGCCCGTTCCGACCACCGGACACACCACCGAGTCTCTGACCACGTGGTTGGCCGAGCGCATCGCCCTCTATCTCACGCGGAGCCCCGCCGAGATCGACCCCGACGTGCCCCTCGCCGAGTACGGCCTGGACTCCGTCGCCGCCCTGAGCCTGTGCGGCGACATCGAGGACGACTTCGACCTCGTGATCGAGCCGACGGCCGCCTGGGACTACCCGACCGTCCACGCGCTCGCCGGCCACCTCGTCCAGGAGCTGGCCGCGAAGGACGGCGGCGCCTGATGGAGCCCATAGCCATCGTCGGCATCGACTGCAGATTCCCGGGGGCGCCCGACACCGGCGCCTACTGGGACCTGCTGATGCGCGGCGCGGACGGGGTGGGGGAGGTGCCCCGGCAGCGGTGGGACGCCAAGGAGTTCCACTCGGCGGCCGGAGAGGAAGGGCACTCCAACACCACCGAGGGCGGCTTCATCACCGACCCGGACGCGTTCGACAACGAGTTCTTCACCATCTCGCCGCGCGAGGCGGCCGCCATGGACCCCCAGCAGCGGCTGCTGCTGCAGTGCGCGTGGCGGGCGGTCGAGGACGCGGGAGTGCCGCCGCGGGCCCTCGCCGGCACCCGGACGGGCGTCTTCGTCGGCATCATGGGCAACGAGTGGGCCCAGCTGCACCTCACCGACTACGCCAACGTCACCGCGCAGGTCGGCTCCGGCAACGGCTACTGCATGACCGCCAACCGGATCTCCTACCACCTCGACCTCAAGGGCCCCAGCCTCGCCGTCGACACCGCCTGCTCGTCCTCGCTGGTCGCCGCGCACCTCGCGGCGAACGCGCTGCTGGCCGAGGAGTGCGACACCGCGCTCGTCGGCGGCGTCAACGTGGCCCTCACCCCGGCCCTGTCGATCTTCTACACCCAGGCCGGGCTGTCCTCCCCCGACGGCCGCTGCAAGCCCTTCAGCGCCGAGGCCGACGGCATCGGCCGCGGCGAGGGCGTCGGCGTGATCGTGCTGCGCAGGCTGCGGGACGCGGTCGCCGACGGCCAGCGGGTGTACGCCGTCATCCGCGGCACCGCCGTCAACCAGGACGGCCGCAGCAACGGGATCACCGCGCCCAACCGCTGGTCCCAGCAGGAGGTGATCACCGCCGCCTACCGCAGGGCCGGTGTCGAACCCGCCGACGTGGCCTTCACCGAGGCCCACGGCACCGGCACCGCGCTCGGCGACATGATGGAGGTCAGGGCGCTCGGCCACCACCACGCCGGCCGGGCCGCGAAGCCCATGGCGATCGGCTCGGTCAAGGGCAACCTCGGCCACACCGAGGGCGCCGCCGGCATCGCCGGACTGATCAAGGTCGCCCTGTCCCTGCACCACCGCACCGTCCCCGCCAGCCGCTTCGCGGCCAAGGAGAACAAGCGGCTCAAGCTGCGCGAGCACGGGCTGCGGCTCCTCAAGGCACCGCTGCGGCTGCCCGCCGGCCCCACCGTCGCCGGGCTCAGCAGCTTCGGCATGGGCGGCACCAACGCCCACGCCGTCCTGGAATCCGCGCCCGCCCGCGCCACGCGCCCCGCACCGGCCGACCGCGCCGCGCCGGGCGGGATCGGCGCCGCCGTCTTCACCCTCACCGCGCCGACCGCCGACGCGCTGCGCCGCAACCTGCTGGCCCAGGCGGACGCGGCGGCGGCCCGGCGCGTCCCGCTGGGCCCGCTGGCCAGGTCGAGCAACCGGGTCAAGACGGGACACCGCCACCGGTTCGCGACCGCCGCGACCGACACCCGCGAACTCGTCGCCACGCTGCGGGAGTCGGCCGCCGCCCCCGAGCTGCTGGCCCGGCTGTCGGCGAGGCCCGCCGGGCGGCCCCGCACCGCGTTCCTGTTCACCGGACAGGGCGCCCAGTACCCGAAGATGACCGCCGCACTGTACGAACAGGCGCCGCTTTACCGGCACTTCCTCGACGAAGCCGACGCCGCGCTGCTGCCGTACACCGGGAAGTCCGTGCGCGATCTGATCCTCGCCGGTGACGAGGCGGTGCATAGCACGCGCTGGACGCAGCCCGCCCTGTTCGCCGTCGGCTACGCCCTCGGCCGTACCCTGACCGGACTCGGCGTGCGCGCCGAACTGCTCCTCGGACACAGCGTCGGCGAGTTCGCCGCCGCCGTCCTGGCCGGCGCGCTCCCGCTGGACGGAGCCGCCCGGCTGATCGCCGCCCGGGGCGCCCTGATGCAGGAACTGCCCGAGGGCGGCGGCATGCTGTCCGTCCGCGCCGCCCGGGCGGACCTGGAGCCGCGGATCGAAGGCGAGCCCCTGATCGGCGTCGCCGCGGTCAACGGCCCCACGTCCACGGTGCTCTCCGGCGATCTGGAGACCCTGGACAAGATCGGTGCCGAGCTGACGGCCCAGGGCGTCACCGTCCGCCGCCTCCAGGTCTCGCATGCCTTCCACTCACCGCTGATGCGGCCCGTCCTGGACCGCTTCGCCGAGGTCGCCGAAGAGGTCGGCGGGGGAGTGCCCGAGATCCCGCTGTACTCGACCGTCCGCGGCCGGGTGCTCGACGGGGAGGCGATGGACGCCGCGTACTGGGTGGAACACGTCGGCTCCACCGTGCTGTTCGCCGACGCGGCCGGCGCCCTGCTCGCCGACGGGCCGACCCATCTGGTGGAGGCCGGACCCCAGCCGGTGCTCTCCGCGATGGTGCGTCGCCTCGCCGGCCCCGCCTCGGGGGCGGGCCCCGCGCACGTCCTGCCGGTGCGCGGTCCCGGATCCGCCGGCCGGGACCTCGCCGAGGCCCTCGCCGAGCTGTACCGGGGCGGCGTCGAACCCGACTGGGACGCCGCCCACGCACCCGAGGACCGGGTTCCGCACCCGCTGCCGCCGTACACCTTCTCCACGGAACACCGCTACTGGGCGAGGGAACCGGTGCACGGCCGGGGGACGGTCGCCGAACCGCCGGCCCAGGTGCTCGCGCCTCACCAGGGACCGCAGTCCGCGCCCGCCGCCGTCCTCACCCTGGACCGGCCCGGCGGCCCGGCGGACCCGGTCGCGGACGCCGTGCTCGGCGCCGTCCGGACGGTCGGCGGCTACACCGACGCCGAGGTCGGCCCGCACGACCGGCTGTACGAGGACCTCGGCTTCGACTCCGTCATGATCATGGAGCTGAAGAGCCGGCTGGAGTCCCGGCTCAGCGGCATCGGCACCCTGACGGTCCAGGACCTCCTGCCCCGTCTCTCCTCCGTCGGCGACCTCGTCGCCTTCCTGCGCGAGAGCGGCGCGGCGGTGCCCGGCCCCGCGGGCTTCGGCGACGCGGCGCAGAAGCGGACGCTCATGGACGAAGAGAGGACGGCATGACCACCCCGACCGCTGCCACCACGTATCTCGCCTCCCTCGGCACCGCCCTGCCCGGCGCGCCGGTGGACAACGCCACCCTGGCCAAAGTGCTGGGCATCAACGAGGACTGGATCGAGGTCTTCATCGGCACCAGGACCCGGCACTTCGCCCGGGACCTCGGCACCGGAGAAGTCCGCTGGTCGCTCGCCGACCTGTGCGCCCAGGCCGCGGAGAAGGCACTCGCCGCCCCCGAGGTGGACCCGGCCGAGATCGACTTCCTCGTCCTCGGCACCGCGACCCCCGACACCCTGATGCCCGCCACCGTCAACCACGTCGCCGACCAGCTCGGCCTGGACCAGGTGCCGACCTTCCAGCTCCAGTCCGGCTGCGCGGGTGCCGTTCAGGCCCTGAGCCTCGCGCAGACGATGATCGCCTCCGGCCAGTACCGCACGGGACTCGTCATCGGCGGCGACGTGTGCAGCAAGCACCTCGACCTCCAGCGCGACGTGGCCGGCGCCGCCCCCGGCGACCTCGTCAACTACGTCCTGTTCGGCGACGGCGCCGGCGCGGCCGTGGTCAACGACGAGCCGCGCGGACAGCGCCTCGCCCTGCGGCATGTCCTCAACCGCTTCACCGGCCTCGGCCGCAAGCCCGGCCAGGTCATCGAGTGGTTCGGGCTCGCCGACCGGTACGACGACCGCCAGGCCCTCATCGAGGACTACAAGGCCATCGAGGAGTCCGTGCCCGTCATGGCCGTCGAGATCCTCTGGGAGCTGCTCGGCGAACTCGACTGGGAGGCCGACCAGTTGGACTATCTGCTGCCGCCCCAGCTGTCCGGCCGCATGACCCGCCGCATCACCGAGGAACTCGATGTGCCGAGTGCGCGGGACGTCAGCTGCGTCGCGGACACCGGCAACAACGGAAACGCCCTGCCCTTCCTGCAGATCGAGAAGTTGCTGGAACAGATGGCCGAGGGCGAGAGGGCCCTCGCGGTCGCCGTCGAGTCCAGCAAGTGGATCAAGGCCGGTTTCGCCCTGGAGAAGATATGAGCGCCGACAGCACCGCCCCCGCGTCCGTCGCCGCCACCGGCGGCTTCACCCCGGACGACTACGTACGGCTCGTCACCGAGGAACTCGGGATGCCGCTCGCCCCCGAGCAGGTCGACGCCGACTTCGACGAACTCCCCGACTGGGACTCGCTGTACCTCCTCAAACTGGTCACCTCCCTGGAAGCCGCCATCGGCCGCAGGGTCCCGGTCGGCAAGGTCCTGGAGGCCCGCAGCCTGCGGGAGATCTACGAACTGGCGGTGCTCGGGTGACACCCGCCGTCACCGCCGAACGGCGCCGCCGCCACACCCTGTACTTCCTGGAGTGGGCGGCGGCCCAGCGGCCCGTGCACCTGGACACGGACATCGACATGTCCCGCGTACTGGCGCACCGCGCCGCCGCCCGCGCGGACGGCCGGCGCTACTCCGTCGTCAGCTACCTGCTGTACGCCACCGGCCGGGTCCTCGCCCGCCACCCCGGGGCCAACGCCGCGATGGCCCCCGGCTGGCCCGGCCGGCTGCGGCGCCCGAGGACCGTGCGCTTCGACGGCGTCACCGCCAAACTCGCCCTGGACCGGCCCGTCGAGGGCGAGCGCACCGTCCTCTCGGCGCTCCTGCCCGGCCTGGAGACGGCCACCCTCGCCGAGATCCAGGAACGCGTCGACCGCTACCGGGGCGAACAGGCCGCCGACCTGCCCGAGTTCAAGGGCGTACGGATGCTGAGCCGGCTCCCGGTGCCGGTCGGCCGGGCCGCGTTCGGCACGGCGCTGCGCGACCCGCGCCGCCGCGCCGCCGCGTTCGGCACCGTCTCGGTCAGCTCGCTCGGCCATCGCGTCGTGGACGGCTTCCACTCGTCCGGCGGCACCGCCGTCACCCTGTGCGCGGGCCGGGTCGTGGACCGCCCGGTGGTGCGCGACGGCGCCGTGGTGCCCGCGCCCGTGATGCGGCTCGGCCTCACCTTCGACCACCGGGTCATCGACGGCGCCGCCGCCGCCGATGTGCTCACCGATCTCCACGACACGATGGAGGCCTTCCATGAAGGCGCCGACGGCACCGGGCCGGACCCTCGGGGAGCCGATCGAGATCCGCGGCCCCTCAGGGGACTGGGGCAGGGTACGCGCTGACCTGGACCGGCACGGGGCCGCCGTACTGTTCGCCCGCCAGGACGCCTGGCGGCCGCAGCGGGCGGGCCTGCCGCGGCTGCGCGCGCTCCTCGGCCGGGACTGGGACCGCTATCTGGAGCTGACGCATCCGCAGGTCCGCGGCCGGTTCGCCGCCTCGCGCGTCCTGCTGAGGTTCGCGGCCGCGGCGGCGCTCGGCGTACGGCCCGAGTCGGTCGAGATCGGCTACGGCCTCACCGGGCGCCCCCAACTGCGCGGCTACGACGGCGTCCACCTCAGCCTCAGCCACACCGACGGCCTGCTGCTGGTCGGCCTGGCCACCGACGGCCCGATCGGCGTCGACGCCGAGCCGGACGAACGGATCCTGTACGGCCCGGGGCTGGACCGGCACCTGTGCACCCCCTACGAACGGGAGCGGATCGAGGCCCTGCCGCTCGCGGAACGCAACCCCGCCGTGCTGCGCCTGTGGACCCTGAAGGAGGCCTACAGCAAGGCCCTCGGGCTCGGCCTGCGCTTCCGCTTCACGGACTTCGGCTTCCCCCCGGACCGGGCCCCCGTGGACGTCCTGCGCCCCGACGGCACCCCCGCGTCGGTCGGCAGATGGACCTTCCGTACGGGCTCGCTCGACGACCGCTACACCCTCGGCGTCGCCGTGCAGGACGCGGGCTTCGGCCGTACGACGGACACGGCGGCGGGCACGGCGCTCGATCCGGGCATCGTCGACGCCGTGGTGGCGGCACTGGGGGAGGAGGAGCGGGCGGCGATCGCCGCCGACGCGTGGTGAGCCCGGGGGCCGCGCGCGGCGGGACCCCGGGGTTGACACCGCCCGCGCCCTCGCCGCGGGCGGCGCCTCAGACCGCGTACTCCGCGCGCCGGGCCGGTACCGACGGGCCGAAGAGCCAGACGCCCGGGCGGACTTCGAGGGGGATCGCGGTCGCCGCGGCCGGTCCGCCGGTCGCGAGGGCCGCGCGGACGGCGGACGCCGTGCGGTGGGCGTACTCGGTCCAGCGGCGGTCGCCCACGGAGCGCGCCGCGCGCTCGCACTCCGCCAGCCGGGCCAGCGCCTCCTCGTGACGTCCCTCGCGCACCGCCACCAGGGCCAGTCCGCGCAGCGCCTCCGCGGTGCCGCGCGCATCGCCGGCCGACCGGCTCACCGACAGGGCCCGCGCACAGGCACCCTCGGCCTCCGCGGCCCGACCCGTCCCGAGGTACACGTCCGCCTCCGCGGACAGGCAACGCCCCGCCGCGGCCCGGTCACCCCGCCGGGTGAACAGCTCCCCGGCGCGGCGGTACCGCTCGACCGCCGCCGACGTCTGCCGGCGCTGCCAGGCCAGGTCGCCCAGGGACCGCAGGACGACGGCCTCCGCGTGGCCGTCGCCGGACCTGCGGGCCGCGTCCAGCGCGAGACCGTGCGTCGCCTCCCACTCGTCCCACAGGGCGGCCGCCTCGTAGTAGCCGGCCGAGGCCGAGGCCAGGGCGCAGCACAGATCCCACCACCCGGCCGCGTGGGCCCGCCGCACCGCCTCCGACAGGCCCGCGGACTCCTCCTGGAACCACCGCAGCGGCGCACCGCCCACCACCTCCTCGGGCGAGATCCCGGCCGGCGGCCGGGCCTCGTGCGCGAGCCGGTCCCGGCCGGGCGTCAGCCGGGCGTCCGCGTGCCTGGCCAGCGTCAGGAAGGCGTGGCACAGCCGCTCCACGGCGGCGGAGCCCTCCTGCGGGTGCCGGTCCAGCGTTTCGAGGGACAGCGAGCGCAGCAGCGCGTGGAAGCCGTAGCGCACGGGGCCCCGCCGCTCCGGCTGCCGCCGCGCCTCCAGCAGATGGGCCTGCACCAGTTCCTCGACGAGCCGCTCGGCCTCCGCCGGGCCCGTGCCGAGCAGCGCGGCGGCGGTCCACAACGAGAAGTCGGGCAGCGGGGCCGGCCCCAGGATCCGGAAGGCGTGCCTGGCCTCCTCGTCCACATCCCGGTAGGCGGTCAACAGCCTGCCGCGTACGTCGAGATCGCCCAGCCGGAGCGCGGACAGCCGGGTGCGTTCGTCGCGCAGCCGCCGGGCGAGCCCGGCGGCGGTCCAGTGCGGCCGGGCCGCGAGCCCGGCCGCCGCCACCCGCAGGGCCAGCGGCAGCCGGCCGCAGAGCCGGGCGATCTCGCCCGCCGCCTCCGGGTCCTTCCGCATCCGCCGGCCCCCGCACGCGGTGAGCAGGGCCTCGGCCTCCGGCGCGGAGAGCACGTCGAGCGTCAGACGCTCCACCTCCTGGAGCGCGCCCAGGACATGACGGCTCGTCAGCACCACGGTGCTGTCCGGCACGGCCGACAGCAGCGGCCGTACCTGCGCCTCCGAGACGGCGTCGTCCAGGACCAGCAGCATCCTGCGGCCCGCGGTGCGTTCGTACAGCAGCTCCGCGAGTTCCGCCTCGGACGACGGCAGCGGCTCGGTCCCGGAGCCGGTTCCCTCACCCGCCGCGCCCGGGCCGCGCAGGCGGCGCAGCAGGGCGGTCAGCGCGGTCGTCGACGCGACGGCCCCCCCGCCCGCGTCCCGCAACGTCACCAGGACGCGCCCGTCGGGAAACCGGTCGGCGGCTCCATGGGCCAGCCGGACGGCCAGCGCGGTCTTCCCGGCGCCCGCCCGGCCCGACAGCAGCAGCACCTTGTTCCGGCCGGGAGCGTCGGTCGGCAACAGCCGCTCACAGACGGCGAGTTCTCTCTCCCGTCCGGTGAAGTCGGCCACGGCGGGCGGCAGCCACACCGTGGGCGCGGCGGCTGCCGTGGACCTCCCGGCCGGGCGGCCGGGGGAACCACCGGCCGGCACGGGCCGGCGCTCCGGCTCGCCGTGCCAGGCCAGGGAGGGGTCGGAGGCCAGGATCCGCTCCTGGAGCCCGCGCGGCACCGGGCCGGGCTCCACCCCCAGTTCGTCGACCAGCGACCGCCGTATCCGCTGATAGGCCCGCAAGGCGTCGGACTGCCGGCCGGACCGGTAGAGCGCCACCATCAGATGACCGTGCAGCGTCTCGCGCAGTGGGTGTTCGTGCGCCAGCGCCATCAGTTCGCCGATCAGCTCCTGGTGCAGCCCCAGCCGCAGATCCGCGGAGATCCGCTGCTCCAGCACCTCGGTGCGCAGCTCGTCCAGCCTGATCGCGGAGGCCTGCAACGAGGGCCCGTGCGGGATGCCCGAGAGCGCGGGCCCGGTCCAGAGCCCGAGCGCCCGCCCCAGTGCCCGCGAGGCGGCCGCGTACTCGCCCCTGCCGTACGCGGCCCGGCCCTCGGCCCGCAGCGTCTCGAAGACGGACAGGTCCAGGTCGCCGGGGGCCACCCGCAGCAGATAGCCGGGCGACCGGGTCAGCAGCGGCTGCGCCGCGTCCGGCTCCGCGGGGGCCTCGCCGGCCACCGCCACCAGCGCCTTGCGTAGTTGGGACACGTACACCTGGAGGGTGGTGGTGGCCGTGCGCGGGGGTTCGGCACCCCACAGCTCGTCGATCAGGGTGTGGGTCGACACCACGGTGTTGCACTGGGCCAGCAGGGTGGCCAGGACCGCGCGCAGCTTGGCCGCGGACGGGGTGCGGGCGGACATGCGCACGGGGCCGAGGACTCGGTATCTCATCTCGCGCGCCTCAGCAGTCCTGCACCACGGCCGCGGAGACACCCGCCACGACCCGTTCGCCCTGGCGGAACGACAGCCGCAGGTCGATCACCGGACGGCCGGCCTCGTCGCGGGACACCTGCCCGTCCGCGCGGCGCACACCCTCACGCACCGAGCACCGCAGCGGCACCCCCGGTTCGACGAGGCTCCGGAACGTGGCCTGCCACCGGGACAGCACGGCGTACGACGGCACGAATCCGCGCAGCTCCGCCGCTGCCAGCAGGCCCACCTGCCGGGACAGCTCCAGGAGCAGCACCGGCGGCAGCGCGCCGGGTGCGTCGGCCGGCAGCTCGGCGGCCGTCGTCGCGCGGACGGGGAAGACCAGGCCGCCCCCGTCGTCCGGGCCGGCGTACGCGGGCGGACCGACCAGGACGTCACGGCTGTCGAGGCGGCCCACCTGTTCGGGCAGCGGCAGGCCGGCGGACGCCGGTCCGGAGTCCCGGGCCGCCGCGGACCCCTCGCCCTCCTGCCCGCCGAGCGCACGAGGGCTCTGGTGGGCCTCCTGGGCGGGGAAGACCAGCCGCGCCGAGGCGGTGCCGCAGCGCTTGCCGTCGATCGAGACGGTGGCCTGGCACTCCAGGCCGCGCGGCACGCCGCTCACGACGTCGAGCGGCGTCATGCCGAGGTCGAGGGCGATCCCGGCCCGTCTGCCGTCGCGGCGCCAGGCGTCCAGACGCGTGACGGCGGCGCCGGCGGAGGCCATCACGAGGCGCCTGCCCGCCGGCACCCGGAAGTACCGGCGAGCCGCGAACGACATCGTCCGGCGCAGCGACTCCAGGGGGAACAGCAGGTCGTGGTACGGCGACGCGGAATCGCCGAACAGCGGGTTCTCCTCCGGGAGTTGTGCGGAGAAGGCGAAGTTCTGCCGGATCGGCGCGGTCGCCTTGAGCAGGAAGGCCTCGGGGCTGCCCGGCCTGTGGACCAGGTGGTGGGGGCCGAGGAAAGAGGGGGACGCGGGGGTGAAGGTGTCCATGGGGGTCCTCTACGGCGGTGTCCGGCGGCTCTGCGGAAGGCTTGCTGGGCACGTGCGCTTGACGGGGAGCACGTTGCCCGACTCCGCTGAAGGACCGGGGAAGCCGCGCTGAAGCGGGGCGGCGGCAGCGCCCTCGCCCCGGCGATCAGCCCGCCCGGACCACCTCGCCTCCGACGACGGCGCAGGTCATGAGGCCCCCACGGTCCAGGAGTCGCCGCCGGTGAGAAGAGCGCCGAGGTCGCCCTCGCCGCGCGCTCCGACGGCCCGCTCCAGTTGCTCGGTCATCTGCTCGTCGTAGACCGGCCGCTCGACCGAGCGGAACACGCCGATGGGGGTGTGGTGGAGGGTGTCGGGGTCGGCGAGGCGGGAGAGGGCGAAGGCGGTGGTGGGGGTGGCGGCGTGGGCGTCGTGGACGAGGAGGTCCGCCTCGTTGTCGGCCGTGACGGTGACCACGTC